>CAMBPA010000284.1 GCA_945869355.1 Bordetella parapertussis | reverse complement strand
AGTACGCACGGTCTGTCGCGGGTTGAGTCCTACGGCGACCGGTTGCTTGTGAAGGGCATCCGTGCCCAGCCCAAGATCACCGTGCAGACGCCAGCGCCCGCTCTGCGCCTCGTGGATGGTGATAACGGCGTCGGGCCGTTGGTCGGTATGCACGCGCTGCGTGCGGCGATGGACGCCGCCAAGCAATGTGGAATCGGAATGGCGTTTGCGCGTGGCAGTAATCATTTTGGACCGATCTCTCCTTACTCACTGATTGCTGCGCAGCAAGGCTTTGCAAGCATCATCGGCAGTAATGCTACGACCACCATCGCCCCGTGGGGTGGCAGTGATGCACGCCTGGGCAATAGCCCACTCGGTTTCGGTGTGCCAAACCCAGGTGGCGATCCATTCCTGTTGGACATGGCCATGAGCGTCGTGGCACGGGCCAAAATCCGTAACGCATTCAAGCGTGGCGAGGCAATCCCAGATACTTGGGCCACCGACGACAAAGGCCGGGCAACAACAGACCCGAAGGCCGCGCTCGATGGATTTTTGCAGCCGATAGGGGGCCACAAGGGTTATGGCCTGGCCCTGCTGGTTGATTTGTTTGCAGGGCTGCTCTCTAACGCAGCCTATTTAACCCACGTGAAATCTTGGGTCGATGCGCCTGATGAGCCACAGAACTTGGGTCATTTCTTTATTTTGATCAACACGCAGATGCTTGGATCGACGCAGTGGCTCACCGACCGCATGACCGACTTTGCTTCGATCTTGCACGACAGCCCTGCCGCCGTCGAGGGGCGGCCAGTTATTGTGCCGGGCGAAATCGAGCTGCAGAAAATGAAGCAGCAGCGTGCGCAGGGCATTACGCTTGATGCCGCGACCGTTACGTTGCTGCATCAACACGCAGCGCGCGCCAAGTAATTACCTCTAATTTAATCGAGCTGTTTCTTTTTTAGACAGGTAGCCCAAGATGACAGAGCATGAGTGGACGTGGTTATGGATACCCGCTTCAATTTTTGCAGCGGCTGCGCAGGCAGGCCGCAATGCCATACAGCGAAGCCTCACTGAGCAGCTCGGTACGCTCGGCGCAACACAGGTTCGTTTTTTGTACGGATTTCCCTTCGCATTGTTGTTCACACTCATCGCTATCTTTGTAACGGGCTCGGTGTTGCCTTCGATGAATTTGAACTTTGTCTTATTTGTCCTGGCGGGGGCACTGTCGCAAATCGCCGCGACGGCGTTGATGCTAGCGGCCATGCGGCAACGCGCATTCGTTGTGGTGACGGCTTGGACAAAGACTGAGCCTGTCCAGGTTGCGTTGTTTGGTCTCATTGTGTTGGGCGATCAAATCTCTTTATTGGCGATGGGGGCGATTATTATCGCGACCGTGGGCGTAACCATCATGGCGTCTAAGCCAGCGGCTGCGGGTGAGGCAGGACCTTCCTGGCAGCCTGTCGTATTGGGGTTGTTGGCCGCCGCATGTTTTGCGATTGCTGCAGTGTCTTTCCGAGGCGGCATCTTGGCCTTAGGTGAGGCGCATTTTTTCGTACGTGCCTCGTGGACCTTGACTTGTGGACTGGGTTTGCAGACCGTCTTATTGGCAGCCTGGATGATAACGTTTCATTACGAGGCGTGGGTGCGCTGTCTGAAAGCGTGGCGTATTTCAATCTGGGGTGGTTTGCTGGGCGCTTCGGCGTCACAAGGGTGGTTTATTGGTTTTGCCCTGACAGCGGCAGCGAATGTCCGCACACTTGGTTTGGTTGAGGTGTTGTTCGCACAGTTGCTTTCCTGGCGCGTATTCTTGAGCAAGAGCACCCGACGGGAAACTCTCGGCATCGTACTGATCGTTGCCGGCGTCGCCTGTCTTTTATTGACGATGCCTTGATTCAGGTGCTGCGCAAGCTCACGCTTGCGCGCCTGATAACAGGTCTACTGCAAAAGAGGTAGACGCTTCGCCGCCGTATCAGCGGCGGGTGTGCCCTTGTAGTCTTTGATAATGCGCTGTAGGGTCACCTTTGCGCCAGGCCGGTTATTGAGTTCAATCTGGCAGGCAGCGACCATCAACAAGGCGTCGGGCGCACGCTGTTGTGTCGGGTATTTCTGAACCATCGCTTGTAATGTCCCCATCGCACCTTTGAAGTCCTTAAGCGCGTAGCGGCTGCTACCAAGATAAAACTGCGCAGTGGGTGCGAGCGTACTGTCAGGGTATAGCGTCATGAACGCTGTGAGATTTTGAATCGTTTCTTTGTACTGGCCTTTGCGAAACGTTTCCATCGACTGATCGAAGGCGGACTGCTCTCTCGGGTCTTGCGATTGCGCATCGGGTGCACGCCCGCCGCCTGCCGCACTAGACGCACCACCTGCGCCGCCTGGCCGCGTCAATTGTTCCATATCACCGCGTAGACGCATCACTTCTTGCTCCAAGGCTTCGATTTGGTCTGCAAGCTGTATGCGCGCGCGTTGATTTGCTTCTGTCAGAGTTCGAACTTGTTGACGTAACTCTACGATTGCTTTGCGTGCGTCGTCATCGGCAAACGCGAACGCGGTGTGGCTCAGAACAACACCGCCGGAAATCGTGAGCCCGAGCACAACTTGGCGAATAATCGATGATTTAAAAATCATAGGTGATTCCTTTCGAAAGGAACAGGGCGGCCTATCAGCCGCCCCGCACAGGTCTAACTTAAGCGCGATGAATTAACGCTTGTAGTTGAAATCCGCACGACGGTTTTCAGCGTAATCTGCGTCGCTATCGCCCAGTGCTTTTGGCTTTTCTTTACCGAAGCTGATGGTTTCAACTTGGGTATCAGAAACACCAATCAAGGTCAGCATGCGGCGAACGGCTTCTGCACGACGTTGGCCGAGCGCCAGGTTGTATTCCGAGCCGCCACGTGCGTCGGTGTTACCTTCAATCACCACACGCTGCTGGGGCTTGCTCGCTAGGTATTTACCGTGGGTTTCAACGAGGCTACGGTACTGTTCGCTGACGGTGTAGCCATTGAAGTCAAAGTAAACAGAGCGCTGCTTAGCCAAAATACTTTGCGGGTTGAATGGATCAAGAATTCCCGATCCGTCAGCACCAGCACCTGCCTGGTCATCCAGAGACACTGAACTACACGCAGCAAGACTCGCGGCAACTGCCGCAATGGTTAATGCTTTGGCGATACGAGCTTTCATTACATTTCCTTTGCTAGGAGATTCGACTATTTGGAAAACGGGCCCCAGGTGGGTTCGCGTATTTCACCGTTCAGGATGGATAGCGTTTGGCGTACGCGCCCATCGCTGGACACACCTGCCAAGACACTCCGA
>CAMBPA010000283.1 GCA_945869355.1 Bordetella parapertussis | reverse complement strand
TTGGTTTGCGACAAGCAGATTCAATTTCGGGAGATTTGCAACCCAAGCGGTACATGTTGGCTGTGGGGCCGCCCAAATCTGAAATGACGCCCGTGAAGCCTTTGACCTTGTCGCGAATGTCTTCAATTTCACGCAGCACGGAAGCTTCGCTGCGGCTCTGAATGATGCGACCTTCATGTTCTGTGATGGAGCAAAACGTACAGCCACCAAAACAGCCCCGCATGATGTTCACAGAAAACCGAATCATCTCCCACGCCGGTATTTTGGTGGCAGCGTCATGCGAGCCATTTTCGTCGGCATAAATGGGGTGTGGACTGCGCGCATAAGGCAAGTCAAACACAGCATCCATTTCGGCTGTGGTGAGGGGAATGGGCGGTGGTGTGATCCAAACATCGCGCGCGGTGACGCCCTCGCCATGGGCTTGAACCAAGCTTCGAGCATTGCCCGGATTGGTTTCTAAGTGCAACACGCGGTTGGCATGCGCATAAAGCACAGCATCTGATTTCACTTGCTCATAACTGGGCAGGCGAATAACGCTTTTGTCACGAGGCGGCACTTTGTGCAAGCCTTTGCCTGTCATGGGAGGCATCTGCGAATTGGGCACAAAATTGAGCGGTTTAACAGTCGCATTTTGCTGATCGGCAACCGTCTGCGCTTCATCTTCGCGGGCGCACGTAGCACCATTTTCTCGCGCCTGCTCCGAAATCATGAGGTAGGGGTTGACGTGTGCTTCTACATGCCCAGGCGTGTCTACGGAAGAAGAATCAATTTCGAACCAGCCTTCAGGCGTTTGTCGCCTGACAAAAGCGGTACCGCGCACATCAATAATGTCGTGAACGGACTCTCGTGCAGCCAATCTGTGAGCAATTTCAACCACTGCACGTTCGGCATTACCGTAGAGCAGTAAATCACATTTGCTGTCGACCACAATCGATCTACGTACCTTGTCTGACCAATAGTCATAGTGCGCAATGCGCCGCAATGAACCTTCAATGCCACCCAACACAATAGGAACTTCTGGAAAAGCTTCTCTACAGCGTTGGCTGTAAACAATAGCCGCCCGGTCGGGTCGTTTACCGCCAACGTCACCTGGTGTATAGGCATCATCGGATCGAATTTTTCGATCAGCCGTGTAGCGGTTGATCATGGAATCCATGTTGCCTGCTGTCACGCCCCAAAATAAATTGGGCTTGCCTAACGCGCGAAAGTGTTCGGCACTTTGCCAATCTGGCTGGGCAATGATGCCCACCCGAAAACCTTGTGCTTCGAGCATTCGACCGATGACGGCCATGCCAAAACTCGGATGGTCGACATAAGCGTCTCCAGTGACCAAAATAATGTCGCAACTGTCCCAACCCAATTGCGTCATTTCTACGCGACTCATGGGTAAAAAGGGTGCCGTGCCAAAACGCGCCGCCCAGAACTTGCGATAGCTGTTCAGGGGTTTGGCGTTGCGCGGGAAAAAAGAGACGTCAACCAGTGCGTTCATGTGATGGATTTGGATAATCGCATAGTTTAAAGCGTCTCTGGGAACTTATCTCCCAGAGGGCCTCTCAAAATAGTCATTTCTTCTTTCGGATCATCCAATTTTGAATCTGTTGACTCTCAAAAGCTTCAGCGATAATTCGCTCATGTCCTCTGAAGTCCAAGAAACCCTTCATCCTCAATCTAAAAAAGAATTGTTCATCGTTTTCACCTTTTTGGCACTCCAGGGGTTTGGCGGCGTTTTAGGCGTCGTTCAGCACGAATTGGTTGAACGCAGAAAGTGGATGACCAAGGCTCAATTTGTCGAAGAATGGTCTGTCGCGCAAGTAATGCCGGGGCCCAACGTGGTCAACCTTTGCTTGATGATTGGCGGCAAATACTTTGGCATTGCAGGCGCTTTGGCGGCTGTTTGCGGCCTGATTTGCGGGCCCCTTGTTTTGGTGCTTGGCCTGGCCATTTTGTTTGGTGGCGTGGCAGACAATGCCGCCGCTCAAGGGGCACTCAAAGGCATGGGGGCTGTGGCGGCTGGTTTGGTCATTGCCACAGGGCTCAAACTTGGCACAACCCTGCCAAAAAATCCAATGGGAATTTGGACAGCCATTCTTTTTGCTGTTCTTTCATTTGCTTGTGTCGGTATTTTCAGATGGCCATTGCCTTGGGTTTTACTTGGCTTAGGCAGCTTGGCCTGTGTCATAACCTACCGTGCATTGAAACAATTGCCATCAAGGCTTGATGACAAACCAAGTACAGATCAGGAGGTATCCTAAGAATGGGCCTGCCCCTTAGTCCTCAAGACTGGTTTGATCTGTTCATGAATTTTGCCGTCTTATCCCTGATGGGGATTGGGGGTGCCATCACAACTGCGCCAGAAATGCACCGATTTTTGGTCACTGAAAAACATTGGCTGACAGACTCTTCCTTTTCTTCCTGCATTACGCTGGCTCAGTCTGCACCTGGCCCCAATGTGCTTTTTGTAGCACTCATGGGATGGCAAGTGGGCATCAATGCTGGTGGGGGCTTGAGCGCTGGTGCCCATGCATGGTGGCTTGGTCTTTTTGGGGTAGGGCTCACCATGTTGGGCATTATGTTGCCCTCCTCTATCCTGACCTACAAAGCCACCAAATGGGCCCATGTCAACCGAGACCTTGTATCGGTTCAGGCCTTCAAATCTGGCATGGCACCCATTGTGATTGGGCTCTTGGTGTCAACGGGGTGGCTGTTATCGGCTGCTAACCGCGACTTTGCACAAGACTGGAAAATTTGGTTGGTCACCGCTGTTGCAACAGGGGTGATGTTGCGTACTTCAATTCACTTGATGTGGTTGATAGCAGCTGGCGGCATTTTGGGTGCAACAGGACTGCTGTAAGCTTATGAAACCAAGCGCTGCCTAACCGCTTCAAACAAACAAACACCACTGGCCACCGAAACATTCAAACTCTCGACGGCACCTTGCATGGGAATGCTGACCAACTCATCACATGTTTTGCGTGTGAGCTGCCTCATGCCGGGTCCTTCAGCACCCAAAACCAAAGCAGTAGGGCCTTTTAGATCTGCTTGGTAAATATGGCGAGGGGCATCGCCACTGGTGCCAATGATCCAAATAGAACGCTCTTTGAGTTCACCCAAAGTTCGAGCCAAGTTGGTCACCATAAAATAGGGCACAGTTTCCGCGGCACCACTGGCAACCTTGGCCACAGTGGCATTGATGCCTGCGGCGTGATCTTTGGGTGCAATGACAGCATGCGCACCCGCGCCATCGGCCACTCGCAAACATGCGCCCAGGTTGTGTGGATCCGTCACACCGTCTAAGACCAAGAG
>CAMBPA010000282.1 GCA_945869355.1 Bordetella parapertussis | reverse complement strand
TCTTCCTTGGCGCGCTTCTCGGCTTCAAGACGTTCCGTTTTTTCGCGCTGTTGCTCTAGGCGTTCGCGTTCTCTCTTGGCAGCGAGATCGCGTTCCCGCTTAATTCGCTCTTCTTCTTTCCTGACCTCTTCCCGCTCCAGCCGCTCTTGCTCGGCGCGCTTCTTGCGCTCTTCATCGAGCGCGATCTCTGGGTCGACCTCAGCCTTCGGCGGAGGAGCCGACACGAAGGGTGCGGGAGGCGGGGGAGGTGGCGCTGGCGCGGGCTCAGGCTGCGGGGTGGGCTCTGGCGGTGGTTCCGCTTTTGCCGGCGGCTGGGGTGGCGGAGTCACTGGACTATTGCCGTCTGTCCACAACTGAATTTGAATGGGACCTTCCGCCTCGGTCTTCCAGTTCAGGCCAACCACCAAAAGTAAAACAAGTACGAGGTGAGCAAGTAAAGCCCAGCCAAACGCCCGGATATCCAGCGTCTGTTTGGGCGGCAACATGGGTCCGCTTACGGGAGTTGCTTTACTTGGCGTCATGGGTGGTGCAACAGCCGCGTGGCGTGGTTGCAAAAGTCCTTTTCATCGTCGATTGGCTGGCTTGCCCGTCGGTTTGGCATTGGGCGCCGGCGCGTCACTTTTTTGATCGACAAGCAATCCAAGCTTTGTCACCCCGTTCTTACGCAAATCATCCATGACTTTCATGACAGACTCGTAGGGGACTTTGCCGTCCGCGGCGATCACGACTGGTTGGTCTGGTTTGAGCTCAGAGAGGATAGTTTGCGCGAGCGCGCTACGCTCTACAGGGACGTTGACCGCGCCTGGTTCACGCTTACGCCAAGAAAGCTTTCCGTCTTCGGTGATTTGGATTTCAATCGGTGTCAGCGGCACGTTGGCCGCTTGCCCAACTGAGGGAAGCTCAATGACGCCTGGGGTAATGAGAGGTGCCGTAACCATAAAAATCACGAGTAGCACCAGCATCACGTCGATGTAGGGCACCACGTTGATTTCGTTTTTCAGGCGACGACCTGGACGCCCAGAGCTCGACCGAACGGAGGACATCAGCGCACCTGTCGTTGCAAGATGTTCAGGAATTCGTCGACAAAAGTCTCAAAACGGATCGACAAACGATCGATGTCGTGGGTATAGCGGTTGTAGGCAACGACGGCTGGAATCGCTGCAAACAGACCGATCGCCGTGGCGATCAAGGCCTCGGCAATGCCAGGGGCGACAGAGGCGAGCGTGGCTTGCTGTACGTTCGCGAGCCCGACAAAGGCGTGCATGATGCCCCATACCGTGCCCAACAGCCCGATATAGGGGCTCACGGAGCCTGCGGAGGCCAAGAAGTTCAGGTGTGACTCGAGCTCGTCCATTTCACGCTGAAAGGCCGCACGCATCGCACGACGTGCACCGTCAAGGCTGGCGGTGCTTTCGACGGAGGCTCCGGCGCGTCGCCCTTTCAGGAATTCGGTCATGCCGGAGTCGAAAATCCTGGCGAGCGCGCCTTGCTCTGCGCGTCGAGTAGAAATAGATTGGTGTAGCAACGCCAGGTCGCCGCCGGACCAGAAGTCGTCTTCGAAGCGGCGGGTTTGAGACAAGGCTTTTTTGATTGCGGAGCGCTTGGCGAAAATAAATGTCCAAGAGGCGATCGAGATGACAATGAGCAACAGCATGATGAACTGAACGGGAATACTCGCGTTCAGTACCAGTGAGAGCATCGACATATCTGTAGTAGTTGGCATCACTTAGTCCCGAGTAATTGCAGCAAATTTTGTATGAATCGATTCCGGAATCGCAGTGACTCGCATGTTAACTGTTTCTACACAGCAAACTTGGATATTCCCTTGCGCCAAGAGTTCCCCTTGCCGACGAATCGATTGCCTGAAGTGTAACGAAGCGCGGCCGAGTCGTGTCACTTCGCTTTCAATTTGTAGCAAATCGTCGAGTTTGGCCGGCAAAAGATACTTGATATCTAGCTTGGCGACCATGAACATTCGCTGTGCGGTCTGCGCCAGTTCGAATTGATTCACCCCCATGGCGCGCAGCCACTCTGTGCGACCTCGCTCCATGAACTGAAGGTAGTTCGCGTAAAACACCACGCCACCCATGTCGGTGTCTTCGTAGTACACCCGCACATCGAAACGGTGCTGCATCAATACGTCTCAAGTAATGCAAGCGTTTGGGCGCAGCTGTCCGCTAACGGCACGCGGGCGGCCTCAGTTTGTTTGCGACCAAGCAGCTCGACCACGCCGTCGTTGAGCCCGCGTTCGCCCACGGTGATGCGCACGGGTGGGCCAATCAGCTCCCACTCGGCGAACATAATGCCTGGACGTAGATCGCGATCGTCTAGGATGACATCTACGCCTTTTGCCTTGAGCTCGGCATAGAGCGTTTCGGCCGCCTCACGCACCGCCTGGCTCTTGCCCCACCCGACCGCGCAGATTGCGACTTCAAAAGGCGCGATGGCACGTGGCCAGACGATACCTTTCGCGTCGTGATTTTGCTCGATAGCGGCGCCAACAATGCGTGTCACACCAATCCCGTAGCACCCCATTTCCATCAACGCGGGCTTACCAGTCTCATTGAGGAACGTGGCTTTTAAGGCCTCTGAGTATTTGGTGCCTAGGTAAAAAACATGGCCAACTTCAATCCCGCGCTGTATCGCGAGCGTACCTTTGCCGTCAGGCGCCTGGTCTCCTTCAATGACGTTGCGCAGGTCGGTCACGAGGTCAGGCTCGGGTAGGTCACGCAGCCAATTGACGCCTGTCAGATGAAAGTCTTCTTGGTTTGCGCCACAAATAAAGTCGTGCATATGCGCGACGGTCAGGTCGGCAATGACGTTGACGGGCTTGGCAGTGTTGACGGGGCCGAGATAACCCGGCTTGCAGCCGAAGTGCTCGATGATTTCTGCTTCGGTGGCAAAGCGAAAGCCTTTGTTCAAACCAGGTATTTTGCCGGCTTTGATTTCATTGAGCTCATGGTCGCCACGTAGCAACAAGAGCCAGACTTGTGCCGGACTTTTTTCGGGGTCGGTCGCGAGTACGATGGATTTCACTGTCTGGGTAAGATCAACCCCCAAGAGCTCGGCGACGGCTTCGCATTTGGAGGCGCCTGGTGTTGATGTGAGCGTGAGAGGCTTGGACGCGGCATGACGCTGACCCAGCAGACATGGTGCCGGCGCCAGTTCGATGTTGGCGGCGTAACTCGAAGCCGGATCGTAGACGATCAAGTCTTCGCCAATATCGGCAATCACCTGAAACTCGTGGCTTTGTGAGCCACCGATCGAGCCCGTGTCCGCGGAAACAGCTCTGAAGGTCAGTCCCATCC
>CAMBPA010000281.1 GCA_945869355.1 Bordetella parapertussis | reverse complement strand
TGAAACCTTGGAACCACCCACAATCGCCACAAGAGGTCGCTTAGGCGCCAACAAGGCACGTCCAAGAGCCTCGAGCTCCGCCTGCAACAGCGGGCCGGCACAGGCGGTTGCAGCGAACTGCGCCATCCCATGCGTCGTCGCCTCTGCGCGGTGCGCGGTGCCAAAGGCATCGTTCACATACACATCACACAAGTCTGCCATTTTTTTGGACAACTCGGGATCGTTTTTCTTTTCACCCGTATTGACACGACAATTCTCAAGCAAGACGACTTGCCCTGGCTGCACCTGGACACCGTCCACCCAATTCTGCACCAAACTCACTGGCATACCGAGCAACTCGGAGAGTCGCTTGGCGATGGGTGCCAAGGAGTCTTCAGCTGTTAGTGTGCCCTCTGTTGGACGCCCAAGATGAGAGGTCACCATCACCGCAGCACCTGCATCAAGCGCCAGGCGAATGCCGGGCACCGAGGCACGGATACGCGTGTCTTCAGTGATGTGGCCCGCATCATCAAACGGGACATTCAAATCGGCGCGGATGAACACCCTCTTGCCGGACAGTTTGCCCGACTGCGCCAAGGCAGAAAGGGTTTGAACATTCACCATGGTTTGATTTACTTCGCGGCCATTAACGCCACAGTGGTATCGAGCATGCGGTTACTAAAGCCCCACTCGTTGTCATACCACGAGTTCACTTTGACCAAGGTGCCTGACACCTTGGTTAGCGTTGCATCAAAATTACTCGAAGCAGGATTGTGATTGAAGTCCACCGACACGAGCTGCTCGGTGTTGTAGGTCAGGATTCCTTTGAGCGGACCCGCTGCAGCGGCTGCTTTAAGAATGTCATTGACCTCATCTACGGTCGTCTCGCGCTTCGCGATAAAGGTCAGATCAACGATCGACACATTGATCGTTGGCACGCGCATTGCAAAGCCATCAAGCTTGCCATTAAGTTCAGGCAACACCAAACCGACAGCAGCAGCAGCGCCCGTCTTGGTTGGGATCATGCTCATCGTTGCGGAGCGCGCGCGACGCAGATCTTCGTGATAAACGTCCGTCAACACTTGATCGTTGGTGTAGGCGTGAATCGTTGTCATCAAGCCAGTCACAACGCCTATTTTTTCATTCAGAGGCTTAACCAACGGTGCCAAACAGTTTGTGGTGCACGAAGCGTTGGAAATCACCGTGTACTCTTTCTTGAGCACATCTTGGTTCACACCGTAGACGATCGTTGCATCAACGTCTTTGCCACCAGGCGCTGAAATAATGACTTTTTTAGCGCCACCTTTAAGGTGCGCCGATGCCTTTTCTTTGCTTGTAAAGAAGCCAGTGCACTCAAGCACGACATCCACCTTGAGTTCACCCCAAGGCAGCTCAGCTGGATTACGGTTGGCCAACACGCGGATCTTGTCGCCATTGACAACCATGTACTCGCCTTCAACGCCGACGGTACCAGGGAAGCGTCCATGAGCCGTGTCGTACTGTGTCAGGTGGGCGTTTGTCTTGGGATCACCCAAGTCATTGATCGCTACGATTTGAATGTCATGCTTTTTGCCGCCTTCATAGTGAGCGCGCAGAATATTGCGACCGATACGACCATACCCGTTAATAGCAACACGAATCGTCATGGAACCACTCCTTTTTTATTTAAAGTTTATAGAATGAATGCGCGGTTATAAAACGCGCTTTACAAAACGCGCTTGACTGCTTCTGCGACTTTCTCAGCAGTCAGGCCAAAATGTTTAAACAACGCTCCTGCGGGCGCAGACTCGCCGTACGTGTCAATCCCTACCACTGCACCATCCAGACCCACATACTTGTGCCAAAAGGCTGTGACTCCCGCCTCTACTGCGACACGTGGCATGCCTTTGGGCAGCACTGACGCGCGCCAAGCATCATCTTGCCGATCGAAGACATCCGTGCTGGGCATCGAGACTACACGCACCGCAATACCTTGCTCAGCCAAGAGTTTTTGCGCATCGATCGCAATAGCAACTTCAGACCCCGTTGCGATAATCGCCGCACGCGCATCTTTCGCCTCTTGCAGCACATAGCCGCCACGTGCCACGTTCTTCAGTGTCTCTAGACTGCGCGCAACAAAAGGCAGGTTCTGGCGCGACAACAAGAGCGCTGTAGGACCCCCCGCATGCGCATCCATCCCAATACTGGAAGGACGGCCCACCGCAGCTAACCAGGCCACTGTCGTTTCGACCGTATCGCAAGGACGCCAAACCGATAGGTTAGGGATCAAGCGCAAACTGCTCGCGTGTTCAACCGACTGGTGCGTTGGGCCGTCTTCGCCCAAACCAATCGAGTCATGCGTAAATACATGGATCACACGTTGCTTCATCGACGCAGCCATACGCAACGCGTTACGCGAATAATCAGAGAAGGTCAGGAAGGTTCCGCCGAACGGCAAATAGCCACCATGCAGCGCCATGCCGTTCATGATCGCGGCCATGCCGAACTCACGCACGCCATAGTTGATGTGGCGACCAAACTGAACGCCTTGGGAGGTTGCCCGCACGGGGACCGCGCCTTTCCAATCGGTAAAGTTTGACCCTGTCAGGTCAGCCGAGCCACCCAACATTTCGGGCAACAGCTCAACCAAGGCGGTAATGGCTAACTGCGAGGCCTTACGCGAAGCGATGGTCTCCGCTTTTTCATTCGTCGCCGCGAGCAGCTTGCTTGCTGCATCCGCAAAACCAGCAGGCAACTCACCCCGCATGCGACGCACAAACTGCTGCGCCTGCTCTGGATATTTGGCACCGTACGCATCAAACGTTTTTTGCCAGGCTGACTGTGTCTGCGCACCAACGACGCGCTGATTCCAGCCCTTGTAAACCGACTCGGGAATTTCAAACGGCGCGTGGGGCCAACCGATCGCGGCGCGTGTCGCCGCAATCTCGTCTGCGCCGAGTGGCGCGCCATGCACCTTGTCAGTACCCGCCACGTTCGGTGCACCTTTACCAATTACGGTGCGACAAATCACCAACGTCGGACGTACATTTTGCTTGCCCAGTTGTTGCGCTTGCTTCAGCGCATGATCCACCGCATCCACATCATGACCGTTACTGACCCGCACGATATTCCAGCCATAACCCTCAAAGCGCTTGGCGGTATCGTCGGCAAACCAGTTCTCTACCTTGCCATCAATCGAAATGCCGTTGTCGTCATAAAGAACGATGAGCTTAGACACGCGCAAAGTGCCCGCGAGCGAACAGACTTCGTGCGAAATGCCTTCCATCAAACAGCCATCACCCACAAACGCGTAGGTGTGGTGGTCAACAATTGTGTGCTCGGGGCGGTTAAATTC
>CAMBPA010000280.1 GCA_945869355.1 Bordetella parapertussis | reverse complement strand
GGCCGTCATTATGTTCAGGCGGTGCCCTGCGCCGCTTCTTGTAGGCTAGAGACGCAGCGCCCACAAATGTGTGGATGTTCAGCATCTTGACCAATATCGTCGCGCCAGTGCCAGCAGCGTTCACATTTTTTGTGCGTGGAAGGTGCGATGGCGATCATGAGATCGGCTTGCGCACCTGCATGCACATCTACACGCGATACGATGAAAATATAGGACAGTTGCTCGGCAACGCTTTGCAGTAGAGCCAAGTCAGCGCCGCTCGCAGTGAGGTCGACTTCGCCTTGCAGCGACGAGCCGATATCGCCAGCGGTACGCAAATCTTCTAGCTTGCGCATGACCAGTCCACGAATCTCGCGCAGTCGACTCCAGCGTGTCGCAAGTGACGCACTGTCGGTGATCGCGGGCAGTGCGTGATAGCACTCCGTGAAAATCGTCTCCGTCCCCATCGCTGGAACAGCCTTGAGTGCCGATTGCGTCAGCACGCCCCAGGCTTCCTCAGCGGTAAACGACAGCACGGGTGCCATCAGTTTGAGCAAGCTCTGCGTGATGTGTAAAAGGGCGGTTTGGGCCGAGCGTCGCGCCATGCTGCGCGGGGCCGCTGTATAGAGACGGTCTTTCAGCACATCAAGGTAAAAAGCGCCGAGATCTTCCGAGCAAAAGTGTTGAAGTCGCGACATCGCAGGTTGAAACTCGTAGCGATCGAAGGCAGCAAGCACTTCGGCTTGCATGCTTGCCGTCATGGCGAGCGCATAGCGATCTATCTCAAGCATCTCATCGATTGATACTGCATCTTTTGCAGCATCGAAGTCTGCGAGGTTGGCCAGCAAAAAGCGCAGCGTGTTGCGAATACGACGATATCCTTCGACAACGCGTTTGAGGATCTCGTCCGAGATCGACAGTTCGCCCGAGTAATCGGTGCTTGCGACCCAAAGGCGCAAGATTTCTGCACCGAGACTGTCAGAGACTTTCTGCGGTGCGATGACGTTGCCGACAGACTTACTCATTTTGCGGCCTTGACCATCCACCACAAATCCGTGCGTGAGCAGGCTGTTGTAGGGCGCACGACCTGACAGCATGCAGCCTGTCAGCAAGGACGAGTGAAACCAACCGCGGTGCTGATCCGAACCTTCTAGATACAGGTCTGCAGGCCAGGTGAGCTCGCCGTGCGAGCCTTTGTCTTGATTATTTGGTCCGCCCAGCACCGTTGCGTGTGTTGTGCCTGAATCAAACCAGACATCTAAAGTGTCACGATTTTTTTCATACAGCTTGGCATCTGCTTGGCCGAGCAATTCGGCAGGTTCAAGTGTCTGCCAAGCCTCGATCCCTTTTTGCTCAACGCGCTTGGCAATTTCTTCAAGCAAGGCCGGCGTATTGGGATGCAGCGCGCCGGTTTCTTTATGGATGAAAAACGCCATGGGAACGCCCCACTGGCGTTGCCGTGAGAGTGTCCAGTCGGGACGATTTGCAATCATTGCATGTAGTCGCGCCCGACCCCACGACGGGTAGAACGCCGTGGCATCGATTGCTGCCAACGCGCTCGCGCGCAGTGAGGGACCACCGTCTTTGGGTGTAATGTCCATGCCCGCAAACCACTGACTCGTAGCGCGATAAATAATAGGGGTCTTGTGACGCCAGCAATGCATATAGCTATGTTTGTGCGGCTCTTGTTTGATCAGCATGCCTGCTGCGCTTAACGCATCAACAATTTTAGGATTTGCTTCCCAAATAGTTAGTCCACCGAAGCCTGCGAGGCTCGAGGCGTACTTGCCATCCCCCATCACAGGGCTCAGGATCTCGGCGTCTTGCATGCCGTTGGCTTTGCAGGACTGGAAGTCTTCAATGCCGTAGGCAGGCGCTGAGTGCACCACACCGGTTCCGGTGTCGAGCGTGACATAGTCGCCCAGATAAATGGGCGACAAGCGCTTGTAGCTCGGATCGAAGCTCGCTAAGGGGTGCTCGAACGCAATGTGATCTAGCGCACTGCCTGTACAGCGCGCGATGATCTCGCCCTGCATACCCCATTCTTTTAAGCAATACTCAACCCGATCGGCTGCGATCAGGAGTAGTTCGCCTGTGGCCGGAGCAGGGGTGACGCGCACGAGTGCATATTCAAACTCAGGATGAATATTCAGTGCTTGATTCGATGGGATGGTCCAAGGCGTTGTGGTCCAGATCACGATCGCACCGGCTTCTACCGCGGGCAAACCAAACGCTTTGGCAAGACCTACATGATCCACAAAAGGAAACGCAATGTGCACGGCAGGATCGCTACGGTCTGCGTATTCAACCTCGGCCTCTGCAAGCGCTGAGCCACAGTCGAAACACCAGTTCACGGGTTTGAGACCGCGAAAAACATAGCCTTTGTCCAGAATACGGCCCAAGGCACGAATTTCGTCCGCCTCGTTGCTGAGGTGCATGGTCATGTAGGGACGTTTCCAGTCCCCCAACACGCCGAGTCGTTCAAAGTCTTTCTTTTGACGTTCGATTTGCTCTAGGGCGTAAGCCCGCGCCTTAGATTGCACCTCAGCGACCGGCAAATGTTTGCCGTATTTTTTTTCGATCTGAATTTCGATCGGCATGCCGTGGCAGTCCCAGCCGGGCACATAGGCCGCGTCAAAGCCGGCCATGTTGCGGCTCTTGACGATCATGTCCTTCAGGATTTTGTTGACGGCGTGACCGATGTGAATATCGCCGTTGGCGTAGGGTGGGCCATCATGTAGTAAGAAGGTCGGTCTGCCCTTGCTGGCTTTGCGAATGGCTTGATACACACCTTTCTCTTGCCATTGGGCAACCCAGAGGGGTTCGCGGCGAGGCAAGTCGCCACGCATGGGAAACGGTGTGTCGGGCAAATTCAGAGTGTTTTTATAATCCATGGCGCGCAAGGTAAGCTCGCGCATGCTGGGCATCGGCGTGCATGGCGGCGGTCAGAGTAGGCAAATCGGGAAACTTTTCTTCGTCCCGCAAATGTTGCAGGAGTTCAACGCGCACGAGTTTACCGTAAGCGTCGATATTGGCATCGAACAAGTGGGTCTCAAGCAAAATCCTGCCGTTATCTTCGACAGTGGGACGTACCCCTAAGCTTGCCACACCTGGAAGTGCTTGGGTGCCTAGACCGTGCACCAGGACCGCATAGATCCCAGAGCGCGCCGCACAGCGCGGGGTCACACGCATGTTCATGGTTGGCATATTCAAGGTGCGCCCGAGTTTTTTGCCATGGATGACATGGCCACTCATGGCATAAGGTCTGCCCAGGAGGTGAGCCGTCTGGATAAGGTCTCCTGCGGCAAGTGCGGCACGAACGGCTGAGCTCGATATCCGAGAGCCCC
>CAMBPA010000279.1 GCA_945869355.1 Bordetella parapertussis | reverse complement strand
GATCGAAAGCGCGCCGAGCAACATGTCATGCGTACTCCCGAGCGTGGAGTCTGGACCCGACGGCACGCAACGCAACGGGACACCACCCTCTTCTAAAAAATCTGCGGAGTTGCTTGGGAACCAGACTGGATCCGATAACTTTTCTTGGGTCGTAAACTGCCAGTCATGCGCAAAGCAAAGCATTAACTGGTAGACGACCGGGCCACTCACCTGGAAGTGCGTATCGTGAGTGACATTCTCTTTGGCAATCGCGGTGACAAAGCCCGCCCTGATATTCATGCCGCCGGTAAACCCATGTGTGCCATCGATCACCAACAACTTTCGGTGACTGCGCAGGTTGGCATATACCAATCGCACACCGATGACAGGACGCATAAAACGCGCAGTCCGCACACCACCTTTTTCAAGCATGTGCACAATAGACGTACGAGAATACTTCGCACCGATTGCGTCGATCAATACGCGCACAGCGATACCCCTCGCATGGGCATCAATCAGCGCCTGAGCGAGCTCCACCCCCACTTCATCATGATCAAAGATATAGCTTTGCAAGACAATCGAACGCTGTGCGCCTTTGATTGCCTCAAGCATGGCTGGATATGTTTCATCGCCACCATCGAGCAAGCGAATCGCATTCAAGCCTACCAACTTAAAGTCACTCACGCGATCGCCCAGCGCTTTCAACGCTGAGAACTGCGCACCAGAAACCGACGCGACATCCTCAACGAGCAATTGATGAATGACTTCCTGCGAAATCGAGGAATCGGCACGCAGCCGCGAAAGGCGTTGCTTACGCACACGATTAATGCCTGCGACTAAATACAACGCTGCACCAAATAGCGGGGAAAAAAGCACGACAGCAACCCAACCTATCGCCGCCCGCACGTCCTGTTTGGTCATCGCCGCATGGATTGCGGCAGCCGTACTCGCCGCGCCTGAAATAACAAACAGAATATGCGGCCAATACTCCGTTAGCACTTGCTGAACGCTATGCACGGCATCCCCTATCCCGTAGGCCACCGACCCCGCCCGCGGGCACGATAAACTTGGCCAAACATGCTAGAATTCTGCTCCTGTGGTGGGCGTAGCTCAGTTGGTAGAGTCCCAGATTGTGATTCTGGTTGTCGCGGGTTCGAGCCCCGTCGCTCACCCCAGTTCTAGCGCCTTGCTGCTGGGATGCACCACAAAAACTCACCGCACGACCTGTCTCGAGGGCCAACTTCAGCGCCCCACCTTCTTGCGCCACACGTCAAAATCAATCGTCGTCTGCGGGTCCGTATTGGGATACAAGCCCATCGTCGTTCGACCTTTTTTGACTTCCTCTGTCACAAAATCCTCAAACACTGTCATTTCAAACGCTTCATTCGCCAACTCCTCGGCGAGGTGGGCAGGCACCACCAACACGCCGTCGGCATCCCCTACGATGACATCACCCGGAAAAACAGGCGCATCACCACAGCCGATCGGGACATTAATATCGATCGCATGATGGTGCGTGAGGTTCGTCGGGGCAGACGGGCGCTGGTGATAGGCGCCAATCCCTAATTCCGCAATTTCGGCTGAGTCCCTAAAACCACCATCGGTGACGACTCCCGCAACACCACGCGCCTGGAGCCGGCCCACCAGAATGCCACCGGCCGACGCCGCCCGAGCGTCTTTACGACTATCGATAACCAGCACAGCACCAGCGGGGCATTCATCAATGGCTTTGCGCTGGGGATGTGAACGATCTTTGAATACCTCAATACCATTGAGATCTTCACGCGCGGGAATATAGCGCAGGGTGTAAGCCTCCCCCACCATGTTTTTGGTCGACTTCGACAAACGCTGAACGTTCTGCACAAATTGCGAGCGCAGGCCTCGTTTGAACAAACAAGTCCCAAGAGTTGCTGTGCTCACGTGCATCAGTTTTTCGCGCGTCGCTGCAGAGAGTTTGCTCATGTTGTCGCCTATTAATAGATATCAGGTTCAGGCACGGGAGCACCGAAATCGGTGCGCAAGAAATCGAAGTCACAGCCTTCATGCGCCTGTTGGATATGTTTCGAAAACATCCAACCATAGCCTCGCTCGTAGCGAGGCGCTGGCGCTTTCCAAGCGGCTTTACGTCGTGCAAATTCTTCATCCGAAATGTCAAGATTAATCGTACGCGCTGGAACGTTTACGGAGATCATGTCGCCGTTCTTAACCAACCCTAACGGACCACCCACATAGGACTCGGGCGATATATGCAACACGCAAGCACCATAACTCGTGCCACTCATGCGCGAATCAGAGAGGCGCAACATATCACGCACTCCCTGCTTGAGGAGCTTCTTAGGCATAGGCAACATGCCCCACTCAGGCATGCCGGGCCCGCCCTGCGGCCCCGCGTTACGCAAGATCAGGACATGATCTGCAGTCACGTCTAAATTGTCATCATCAATCACAGCCTTCATCGACGCGTAATCGTCAAACACCAACGCAGGTCCTGTGTGCTGGTGTAAATGTGCGGGACAGGCACTAGGCTTGATGACGCAACCATCAGGAGCCAGATTGCCTTTCAAGACAGCTAACGCACCCTCGGCATAAATAGGATTATCGAGCGGACGAATCACGTCATCGTTGTACACCGCAGCACCTTCAATATCCTCACCGAGCGTTTTGCCGCTGACGGTCAGCGCATCTAGGTGCAAATGTTGTTTGATGCGATTCATCAAGGCCGGTAGACCTCCTGCATAGAAGAAGTCTTCCATCAGGTACTGATCACCACTTGGGCGCACGTTTGCAATCACGGGAATGATCCGACTGAATCGATCAAAATCCGCCAGATCGATATCGCAACCTGCGCGCTTAGCCTGAGCAATGACATGGATGATCGCGTTGGTTGAGCAACCCATCGCCATCGCCACAGCAATCGCGTTTTCAAAGGCAGCATGCGTCTGGATTTTGGAGGGTGTGAGATCCTCCCAAATCATATCGACAATGCGGCGACCCGACTCTGCGCTCATCCGCACATGGTTGGAATCGGGCGCAGGAATCGAAGACGCACCAGGCAAGGTCATCCCCAGCGCCTCCGCGACAGCTGTCATGGTACTGGCCGTTCCCATTGTCATGCAGGTGCCATGGCTACGCGCAATTCCACCTTCGATTTCGATCCATTCTTTTTGATTGATCAGACCTGCACGACGGTCATCCCAGTACTTCCAGGCATCAGATCCCGACCCGAGCACTTTGCCGTGCCAGTTACCGCGCAACATGGGGCCCGCTGGAACATAAATGGCTGGCAACCCCGCGCTGGTCGCTCCCATCAACAACGCGGGCGTCGTCTTGTCGCACCCCCCCATCAACACAGCGCCATCAATCGG
>CAMBPA010000278.1 GCA_945869355.1 Bordetella parapertussis | reverse complement strand
CCCTCGCGTTGCGACGGATTCAGGCCGGTAGTTTCAAATTTTGACATCGGGTTGAATTAAATTTCCAGCGGGTCTACTTCGAGTTGCCAATTGATGCGTCGAGTATCGGGATCTTGATTCAGTGCGAGCATCCAATGCCGAAGTAACTGTTGCATGGATGGGCGGTGCGTGCTCTCGACAAGCAATTGTGCGCGGCACATGTTATCGACACGCACGATGCGTAACGGTACCGGATCATACAAGGTGATGAGCTCAGCGCTGCCCAACTGCACAGACAACGTCATGGCAATATCTCGCGCAGCACTTAGGAAGTCTAATGCGGGTTTGAGTTCACGCGCCTCAGCGCTAAGCAGCGCTTGATGCGAAAACGGCGGCAAGCAAGCGGCCTCGCGTTCTCGGATCGTGTGTTGCGCAAATCCTGTGTAGTCATGCTTAAGCAACGCCTGGTAGACCGCTTGTTCGGGGTACCCTGTTTGCACAATCACTTCTCCGTGACCAGCATGCCGCCCAGCGCGCCCTGCAACTTGCATCAACTGAGCAAAGAGTCGCTCAGGGGCTCGGAAATCTTGCGAAAACAACATCGCATCCGCATTTAAAACTCCCACGAGGCCTAAATTAGCAAAGTCGTGCCCTTTGGCAACCATTTGCGTCCCAACCAAAATATCGACTTCGCCCGCATGCACACTCGCAAACAATGCCTGTGCACTTCCCTTTTTACGCGTACTGTCTGCATCGATCCGTAGCACGCGTGCCTCTGGAAATAGTTCTGCAAGATGCTCTTCAATGCGCTGCGTGCCGCGCCCCATTGGCTGCATATCTTGATCGCCACATTCCGGACAAGCTTTGGGAACACGCTGTTGAAAGCCACAGTGATGACAATGAAGTTGATGACGCCCCTGCTTTGCACGATGCAATACCGTAAAGGTAGTGCAGCGCGAGCATTGACTTACCCAGCCACACGACGTGCAGTGCAAGGCGGGCGCATAGCCACGCCGATTTAAAAAAATCAGCACCTGTTCTTTATTTGCCAAACGCTCACGCATTGCTGTGATCAAGTGAGGGGACAGCCCATGCTCCATTTGGAGACGACGTGTGTCCACCAGACGCACGGTCGGCATCGTTACCTCACGCGCCCGGTCCGGGAGATCTAGGCGTTGGTAATGCTTTTTTTGTGTATTAACCCAGCTTTCAAGTGACGGCGTAGCCGAACCCAGCACAATCGGTATGTTTAGATCGTGCGCCCGCCAAACCGCTAAGTCTCGAGCAGAATAGCGCAAGCCATCTTGTTGCTTGTAGGAGGCGTCATGCTCCTCATCCACCACAAGTAAACCCAAGTCGTCGATCGGAGCAAAAATAGACAGCCGTGTCCCCAACACAATGCGCGCCTGTCCACGTTGCACGCTTAGCCAGGCGCGCAAGCGCTCACCCTCCGACAAGGCGCTGTGCAAGACCGTCACGCCGTCCGGCCCCGCAACGGGCTCAAGCCGCGCGCGCAACGACTGTTCAAACTGCGGCGTCAGATTTATTTCTGGCACCAACATCAGCACACGCTTACCACGCACCAGTGTTTGTGCCGCAGCATGCAAATACACCTCTGTCTTGCCACTACCCGTCACGCCAAACAATAAGAAGGTCTGAAAACCTTGGGAGGAGCCTATGGCATCAATCGCTACCTGTTGTCCGACGTTCAGCGTTGGCACAGCGCTTTGAGAGACCTCACTCTGGGCGGCCTTACGACGCTTGTCTAGCCGAGCGACCGGCCCCCCAGCGGCACGCTTGCCTTGGTAGGCAGCCAAGCTGCGAAGCGATGACGGTAAGGCGGGCAAGATCACCTCGCCTAACGGCCGCTGATAGTAGTCGGCCGCGAAACGTGCGAACTTGATCCAACTCGAGGTCAGGGGCGCAACATCTTGCAAAACCTGCTCAACCTCTTTAACCAAGGCGGGATCATAGTTAGGCTCAGCAGGAAGGTCGACCACCACTCCAACCATCTTACGACGCCCAAATGGGACGATAACGCGGTCACCGACAGCGACCGGTTCAGTAGTCCAATAGTCGAACGGCCCACCTAATGGTAGGTCAAGTACGACACTCACCCAGTTGCTTATCAACCCGATCATTCCTTATATTTCATGACACAAAACTGACATCAACTTAATGTTGTTTCTGTAACATTGCGCTAAAACGCTGACAAGAAATGAGTTCAACTCTTTTAGACTGAGACTTGTGGATAACTTTGGGGAAAACATCACTAAGCGAAGCCGCTAAAACACAATCGTAGAGCACTGCCATTTGTCAAACAAGCCGTTAATAGTTAATTTAATATTAATAATCAATGACTTATAAGATTATCAGAGAATTCGAATTGTAATAAGAGGGGGGACTAGGCTGCGCCCAATATTTGTGCACAACTACCTAGATAGAACCTAGCTTTGCAAGCATTTTGCCCCGATAAGCCGCATAAATACTAGGCTTTTGGACTTATCCCGCATGAAATAAAGGGCTATACAAACGAACCTCGTCAACCAATGCATAAACAGCTTCGGGCGGGGTGAATTGTGAGATTCCATGCCCTAAATTAAAGACATGCCCTCCCTGCCTGACAGGCCCAAAGGCGTCCAGTACTCGACGCACTTCAGCACGGATCGCTTGCTCACCACCAAAGAGTGCAATGGGATCAAGATTTCCTTGGAACGCAACCGAATCCGACACGCGGCGACGCGCTGCAGCAAGATCAACAGTCCAGTCCACTCCAACCGCGTCTGCACCGCACGCAGCGATTGATTCGAGCCACTGTCCACCGCCCTTGGTAAAGACGATAGCTGGCACTCGTCGCCCCTCACGCACGCGCGTGAGCGCCGCGACAACCCGCTGGGTGTATTGCAAAGAAAACTGCTGAAAAAGCCCATCCGCCAAGACACCACCCCAGCTATCAAAAATCATGACAGCTTGTGCACCCGCTTCAATTTGAGCATTTAAATACTGCGCTGTGGTTTGAGCATTGATATCTAGAATCTTGTGCAACAAATCAGGGCGCGCGTAAAGCATACCTTTAATCAGGCGATAGTCATCACTGCCTTTACCCTCAACCATATAACAAGCGACTGTAAAAGGACTCCCGGCAAAACCTATCAGCGGCACGCGGCCATCTAATTGCTTGCGAATTAATGCAACCGTATCAAATACATAGCGCAATTTTTCTAAATCTGGCACAGCGAGTTTGGCGACATCTTCTTCAGTGCGCACGGGATGTGCGAAACGCGGCCCCTCGCCTTGTGCAAAAGACAAATCTAGACCCATTGCATCCGGTACGGTCAGAATGTCTGAAAACAAAATGGCTGCATCGAG
>CAMBPA010000277.1 GCA_945869355.1 Bordetella parapertussis | reverse complement strand
CAGACATAGTGTTTCTTTAAAAGGGCTTGACCACGACAAATGCTGTCGCAGCAGTCAGGATCAATACTGGCGCTTCATTGAACCAACGATAAAAAACATGCGAGTGTGTATTGGTGCCTGCTTCAAACTTGCGCAGCAACACGCCGCATCCATGGTGATAGCCAAGTGCTAAAGCAACGAGTACTAATTTGGCGTGCATCCAGCCATTGCCGGGACCACGTCCAATGCCATAACCAATATAGAGCCATAGTCCGAGTGCGAGGGCCGGAACCGCTAGGATGGTCGTGAACCGAAACAGTCGGCGCGACATACCAAGCAACACCTTTTGAGTCTGTGGATCCTGTTGTTGAGCCATATTTACAAAAATACGCGGCAAATAAAATAAGCCAGCGAACCACGAGGCGACGAATACGATATGAAATGTTTTGATCCAAAGCATGATGTAGACCTTATCCTCGGATTTGTCCGTTGCCTTGCAATACCCACTTAAGCGTTGTGAGACCCTCTAAACCAACCGGTCCGCGCGCGTGCAAGCGATTTGTTGAAATGCCGATTTCCGCGCCTAAGCCGTACTCAAAGCCATCTGCAAAGCAGGTTGGCAGATTCACGTAGACAGAGCTTGAATCGACCTCGCGTTGAAACTGCTGTGCGGCTTGAGTTTGCTTGGTGACGATTGAATCGGTATGCCCAGAACCCCAGCGCGTGATGTGCGCGATGGCCTCATCAATCGAATCCACCACCCGAATAGCGAGGATAGGACCAAGATACTCGGTTGCCCAATCTTCATCGGTGGCCAGTGAGGCCGCAGGCAAAAGCGCCTGTCCGCGCGAGCAGGTGCGCAATTCAACGCCGTGCGCGATAAAGCGTTTGCCTACAGCAGGTAAGAAACTTTCAGCGACGTCTTTGTGCACCAACAGTGTTTCCATCGCACCACAGACGCCATAGCGATATGTTTTGGCATTAAATGCGATATCCGCTGCCTGCTTGAGATCAGCATGACGATCTATGTACACGTGACAATTGCCATCCAGGTGTTTGATCATCGGCACACGTGCCTCGTGCGCCAGACGTTTTATCAGTTCTTTTCCGCCGCGTGGGATGATGACATCGATATAGTCTGTCATGGTGATCATCGCGCCAACCGCCGCGCGATCGGTGGTGTCGACGACTTGGACGGCATACTCAGGCAGACCTGCGGCTTGAAGCCCCTTTCGAATAATCTTCCCCAGGGCAAGGTTCGAGTGCAGGGCTTCGCTGCCGCCACGCAAAATTGTTGCATTGCCGGATTTCAGGCAGAGTGCTGCCGCATCAATGGTGACGTTTGGACGCGACTCATAAATGATTCCAATGACACCCAGCGGGACACGCATTTGTGCAACCTGCATGCCATTTGGACGTACCGAGGTTGCCGTCAAACTACCCACTGGATCTGCCATGTTGGCGATTTGACGCAAACCCGTAATCATTGTGTCAATCGTGCGGTCGGATAAGGTCAAGCGATCCAGTAGGGGCGCGGCCAATTGTTTTGCACGGGCAGCCTCAAGATCGAGTTTGTTCGCGGCTTGAAGGCTGCTGCGTTGCGCGTGGAGTTCTTGCGCCATCGCCTCGAGTGCCAACGCTTTTTGTTGATCGTTTGCGCGCAGCATCGCGTGCGAGGCGCTGCGCGCCTGACGTCCTATCTGCTGCATAGATTCTTGTATGGTCATGATTAACGTACTCATTAAGGCCTAGCGGGCGAGACGGCTACGCGCATTGCTAAGCGGCTCATTTCTTCCCAAGGGTCTTGGAGACGTCCTGCAACATGCAGACCCTTGATTAAGCGATCGACTTCGTGTGCATGTTGAACGGCAGCCGGCCAACTGCGCGGAGGCACACGAGCAATCGCCTCGCGCGCTAAGCGCTCATGTTGTCCAAAAATACGCTGTGAGCGTAGCACGCTCGCCATATCTTGTCCTGTTGCAGCGGCCTGCGCCGCACGCGCAAGTGATCGGATCTCTTCACCAACGGCCCAAAGCACCAGAGGCAACGCTTCACCTTCCGCTTTTAGACCGGACATCATGCGCAGCATTCTAGGGACATCCCCGGCAAGCATCGCATCTCGCAGTCCGAACACGTTATAGCGTGCAACGTTCATCACCGCTTGTTCAACTTCTGCGGCGTCGAGCATGCCTGGTTCGAACAACAGTCCAAGCTTGAGGATTTCTTGATGCGCGGCTAACAGGTTGCCTTCGACTTTGTCGGCTAGCCAATTGAGTGTCTCAGGGGTTGCTTGCTGTGACTGCCGGGCAAGCCGCTTAGAGATCCATTGCGGCAATTGGGCTCGCTCGATATTGGGCATGTCCAGTACAGTACCCGCGTTCAGTAGGGCGGTGGCCCATTTGCTGTCGCGAGTCGTTTTGTCTAGTTTGGGTAGAGAAACAATTGTCAGCACATCGCCGTCTGCGACGCCCGCGCAACGGGCGGCTAGGGCGATGAGTGCATCGGCGCCTTGCTTGCCGGGCTTGCCGGTCGGGAGGGCGAGCTCAACGAGTTGCTTGTCACCAAATAGGGAACCGCTTTGACTCGATACGCTGAGCGTGCTCCATTCACTGCGTGCATCCATTAAAAAAGATGTGCGCTCAAGGTATCCGGCCGTCTTGCCGATCGCACGCAACGCGTCTGCGGCTTCAATTGTGAGCAAGGGGTCATCGCCGATCACGACATAAAGCGCCGCCAGGCTTGCACCGGGGCGACGCAGACTGTCAATGAGGCGCTCAGGATCCACCCGTTATCCAGTCTATTGAGGGTTGATTGAAACGGGTGGTGGTGTGAGCGAGGGGTTTTGCCACATTGGCGGCACGAGGGTCGGCTCATTGACAGGCGCAACCGTTTCGATTTCGTCAGCCTCTTCGCCCTTCGCATTAGACAAAGTTTCCCAACGTTGCGTGATGTCTGGGGCTGTAATGCGCCTGACGATTCGCGTCACAAGACTTTTCTGCATGTCTTTAAAGAGTGTGGCGGCCTCACCTTCTTTAGCTTGCACGACTCGTTCGTCAAAGGGCATGCTTCGCGCGGCCGTTAAGGTCGTTGCAGGCAGAATGATCTGATCCTTGGCGTTGACGAGTCGGAACGTAAATTTAAGTGTCAGTTCAAATTCTTCGACCTTACCTTGCGCGTTGAGTGCAACGATGCGAGTTTGTCGTTCCTCACCAAGTTGCTCGAGGCGTGCTTGGGCAAGCTTGCGCACTTGCTTGGCCTTAATGCCGTCTTGAACCCCTTTGTCTTCAACGTCATCATCCTCTTTCATATCCCGAGGCCGGACAACGATATCGTTGAGCTCGATCAGACGTGTGTCAGGCGAGGCCGCTCGAATGGCG
>CAMBPA010000276.1 GCA_945869355.1 Bordetella parapertussis | reverse complement strand
TTGCAGCCTATTTTTACTGGTGGAGCCTTGCAGGCCAGACTTGATTTTGCAAACGCTCAACAACAAGAAGTGTTGGGCAACTATGTCAAGACCATTCGGGTGGCCTTTGGTGAAGTCAGTGATGCTCTGGTGTCGGTCAGTCAAACGCTTGAAACCGAGCAGTTTCTAATCCAACAAGTGCAGGCTGCGACCAAGGCGCAAGAGTTGGCTGCCTTACGTTATGAGGCGGGTTATGTGGACTACCTCAATGTCCTGGAGGCGCAGCGTGCTGCGAACGAAGCGAACTTGGCATTTGTCATTAATCGCTCGCTGCGGCTGCAGGCTGGAATCGATTTATTCAAAGCACTTGGCGGCGGCTGGGCGGTTAGTCCATAATCGCATATCAAGGTAATTGATTATCACTGACAAGGGATAGCCCCATGAATGAAGCAATAGAAAAACAATACAACCCACGCACGACCGTTACGCCTGAGCAATTAGCCGCTTACACGGAGCTCGGCACTCGGTCGAGTCAAGCCGCGCGCGAGCGGTTCAAAGGGGTGTATGACTTACGCTATGGAACGGGTCCGCTTGAGACGGCTGATTTTTTTCACTGCGGTCAGCCTAATGCACCCGTCATGGTTTTTTTTCATGGGGGTTATTGGCGCGCGCGCGATAAGAAGGACTATTCGTTTGTCGTAAACGGTGTATTGCCCTTGGGTTGCTCAGTTGTTGTCATGAACTACGATCTTTGTCCGGCTGTGACGGTTGCTCAGATTGTTGATCAAACGCGTCGAGGGCTGCAGTGGGTGGCTCAACAGGCTGCCGCTTGGGGCGTCGATGGCAATAAGATTCTCGTGTCGGGTCACTCGGCGGGCGCGCATATTATTGCTGCGACTTTGGCACAGACTGGTGCTGATTTTCAGCTCAAGCAACACACGATCAAAAAGGCGTACCTAATTAGTGGTGTGTTTGATGTCGAGCCCGTTCTGGAAATCAGCGTGAATGATGAGGTCCATTTAAAACCCACTGACGTACTTGCTTTGAGCCCCGTGAGACACCCTTTCGCAGCGAACGTCGATTATGAAGTCGTGGTGGGTGGAGCCGAGCCACGCGACTGGATTGGTGAGTCTACTCGGATGGCTGCGCACCTAAAGTCCATGGGTTGTCGTGTCGGGCTGCATGAACTGCCCGGTTTAAACCATTATTCGGTCTTGCATGAAATGGATAGTCCGACGGGCTACATCTCCAAGCTGGTTGCCCGCGACCTAAAAATGCTTTAATTTGAATTATGATGTGGATCTGATTTCAGGTATGCCGCGTGGATATTGTTGACCAAAAAATAGATGCACTCGATCTCGGCGCGTCAATGCGTGTCGAGTTGGGGACGCTTTTACGTCAAGCGCGACTGAAGCAGCAAAAAGAGATCGGAGATGTGGCGAAGCGCTTGATACTCTCTCCGAGCCAAGTGCTCAACCTTGAATCGGGCGCGATGGACTCCTTTCATCATGAGCGCCGTTATGTGCATGCGCTCAAAGGCTACTTGTTTTATCTGGGCCTCAGCCGCGACTTGATTATCAATGACAAGTTGCAGCAACTCGAGACTGCGAGTCTGCAGGCCGTTTCGTCATCCGCATTAGGTGTTGCGCAGTTGTACAAGGCCGGACATGGGCCTGCACCGGTAGATTCACACACAAAAAAGCAACCTATTTATATTGTGGCAGGTGGTGTTGCTGCGATGATCGGGATCATCGTGTTCGCTGTTGTCGTGGGTAGTGGATGGTTGAGAGGTTCTGAGAACGCTGAGACCGAACAAGCGTTGGTATCCGCTTCGGACAAGACAGTTACTACGGCGGGCTTGGCATCACAAGATGCTGTGGTGTTAACCGCATCGCCGAGAGCTCAAGCTACACAGGCAGCTACCGTTGCCGCGACATCAGCCGTCGCAGAGGGTAAAGCACCCGAGGCCTCCACAGCAACGGCAAGTCCAGCGCTAGCCCCAGCCCCCAATCAAGTTTCCGCTCTAGCCCCCACTCCAGCCCCCGCGCCCGTTGCTCCGGAGTTATCCGTTACCGTCGACAAGCCTGCAACGGGGACTTCCTCAGATCCAACTGAAAATTTGAAGAGCACAACCTTGCGCATCGTTTTCGTCGGTGAGTGTTGGGCCTCGCTCATCACGACAGATGGTCGCCGTAATGAGCGCATCTTTCAGGCGGGTCAGTCAATCGATGTCGAGCTAGATCGAGTCGCATCGTTGATCATTGGAAATAGCCCGCAAGCAAAATTGCAAGTGGGCACCAAGCCACTGGATTTGGCTAAGAGTGGTGCGGTAATCGGCAACGTCGCCCGACTAAACCAGGCAATCCTGCAAAGACTAGCGAAGCCGTAGCACGACGCTATTTAAGAATATCAAGTAAGTTTGAAAATCCATCCGTCCAAGCCTTAAAGCCTGGGCGAGGATCCAGCTTCACGCCACCTTGAAGTTCTTTCGGCAGCGTTGCTGCACGCTCTGGAGACATCAGCAAGACCCAAATTGTGTGACGGCAAAAAGGCTCGGCCGGATTGCGTGCCAGGTTATACATCAGGGCGACTTTGCCGTAATGTTGCCCGATAGCAGCCATGACCGGCTGCAGATCCAAGTATTGATTGGTGATGTGGACCGCTAGAATCCCGTCGGATTTCATGTGACCGAGATAGATCTTCATCGCCTCGAGCGTCAGCAGGTGTGTGGGGATCGAGTCACCAGAAAACGCGTCCATGGCGAGCAAGTCAAAATTCTGGGCCGATTCGCGCTCTAACATCAAGCGACCATCACCAAGAATAGACACCATCTTGGCGGGGCTGTCGCTGAGGTATGTGAACTCGCTGCGCGCGACATCTACCACCTGGTCATTGATTTCGTACATGCGCATTTCATTGCCCGCGCGTCCGTAGGTGGCAAGCGTGCCAACACCCAAACCAACGATTCCAATTTTCTGTGGCTGTGCGCTGCTTAGACTATTTAATGCGAGACCGACTCCAGATTGCGGACAGTAATAAGCAGTCGGTTTACGACGTAAGGCGTCATCGAGATATTGTTCGCCGTGAATAATATTTCCATGGCGCATGATGCGTTTGATGCCATGTGCGGTTGGTACATCTTCTACACGTAACTGGCTGTAGAAATTGCGCATGACGACCCGATAGCCGGTGACGTATTCAAGCGAGAGGTGAATCAGTCGGGCGCTGTAGAGCACTAACGCAATCGCAATCGCGATGCGTAATACCTTTGGGCTTTCTCGCCAGACCACGACAGCGGTCAAGGCGGCGCAAAGAAACAAGCCAATCGGTAGTTCAAAATATGACTTGAAAACGACAGGCGCGATGAGTCCAACAAA
>CAMBPA010000275.1 GCA_945869355.1 Bordetella parapertussis | reverse complement strand
AACCTCGGTCGAGCAAGGTATCTATACCGTTGCGGGTTCATATACCGTGCATAACGGTCCATCCGCTTACATTGACGCGTTGGTAGGCTTACGTGTCATGGATATGCGTGCCTCGACCGCTGTCGCAGTGGCAGGTACGCCGCTCGGATTAACAAAGAGCAAACACATCACGACAACCGACCCAATTATTGGTTTGAAAGGCCGTGTTCAGCTGGGTGCGAGTGACTATTTCGTCCCCTTTTACATTGACGTCGGTGGCGGCAGCAGCAATACCGAAGTCACGAGCCAGCAGATGGTCGGTGTGGGGCGCGCATTTTCTTGGGGTGATACGACCTTAGGCGTCAAAAATCTTTACTACAAACAAAAAGCAAACAGGGTCACGACAGATCAAAGTCTGTATGGTGCGGCACTAGGTGTGACATTTAAGTTTTAAGTGGGGTGGCGGCGCGCTCGCTGCGCACTTACGCATTGAGCGGCTGCACGACGAGTTCGAAAGTGACCAGCACAGGATTATGGCCGCGTGCTAATACGCCTTCAGAAACCCCGCCCAGGTAGTCAACCATCGTGATGTCGATACGTGCTCTGGGTTCACCATCGTCACCCAGGCGAATCTCGCCTTGACGAATCAGCAGCTCGGTCACAAAAGGCTCGACTACTCGCCCATCGTCGAACACCGCACCGACCGTGCTCCCTACTCCACCTTCTATTGTTGCTGCGGTAATGGCGTGCTCCCGACAAAAGCGCTCTAACGCCAGGCAGACGTCTACGTTCGGAGCAAGCCGAACCACATGCGCAGTACCGAAAGCCGCCGGTACATTACCCTGCGCCGAGACAGAGGCGCTAGAGGTCCTTTGAGGCATAAACAAAGAAAAATTTGTCTCCGCATCCGGAGTCACGACAAACGCAGCACCTTGTATCGCCCTACCGGTCGCTAAAATTTCGCTGGCGACCTGGACTTGATCAGGCAACAGATGGCCGCTGTGGCGCCTTCCGCCGGGCTCTGTCCAGACCGCATGGCAATGCAGCCACGGCTGCCCTTCGCGCACACCATAAGTCACGGTCGCAGCCTCAAGCAAAACAACGCCCTCTACGCGATAGGTCTCACTGAAATAGACCGCATGCTCACTTGTCTTAGAAAGTGCTGGCATGCAGTAGGCAAAGCAATCCAACGCACCGCCACTCAGACGCATCACGGCACTCGAGCCGCCAACATCGCACATCGCCGTCGCCACTGACTTGAGCAGGGTTTGTCCGGGCGCGAGACGCGTCACAAACTCCTCTGCCCGACAGGGCACACTATGAAGGCGTTCGGGGGCTGCGTTGCCTGGGTGCTGGATATGGCGCATGGTAGAAGGTATGTGCGGAAATCTGTGGAATTGCGATAATAGAGAATAATCACCTAAATCGCTTGGCTAATGATACTTAGAAAAGTCCTCTCATGCGAAGCGGTTTAGGTACGAGGCCTTAACAAGGATCCAAAGATGGAATTTTCACTATCCCCCAGGCAGCTTGAACTTCAAGCGCGCACCCGCTCGTTTATTGCAGACGTCATCATTCCCTTAGAGCGTGATCCGAGAGCCACCGCGCATGGCCCGACCGAAGAACTGCGCAATGAGCTCGTTGCGCACGCGCGCGCCGCTGGTTTACTGACTCCCCATGCCTCGGTTGAACTAGGCGGATTAGGACTCACACATGCTGAGAAGGCCGTCGTATTTGAAGAGGCCGGCTATTCCACTTTAGGGCCAACTGCCATGAATATCCATGCCCCGGATGAGGGCAATATTCACCTCCTGGAAGTCGTTGCCACACCGGAACAAAAAGAGCGCTGGTTACGCCCTCAGGTGCAAGGTCATATACGCTCGTGCTTCGCGATGACAGAGCCAAGTCCTGGGGCCGGCGCAGATCCATCCATGATGCAGACCACTGCAGTCAAGGACGGCGATCACTATGTCATCAATGGCACCAAGTGGTTTATTACGGGTGCGCAAGGTGCCACGTACGTCATCATCATGGCAAAAATGGAAGACGGCTCTGCAACGATGTTCTTAAGCGACATGAACCGCAAGGGAATCAGCGTCACACGTCAGATGGACGCCATGGATAGTTGCTTTACCGGAGGGCACTGTGTCATGACCTTCGAAAACGTTCGCATCCCCGCGACTGATGTCCTAGGAGAAATCGGACGCGGATTCAAATACGCACAAGTTCGTCTTGCTCCGGCTCGCCTGACACACTGTATGCGCTGGCTCGGACAGGCCCGTCGCGCGCACGACATCGCAACAGACTATGCACGCAAGAGAGAAGCCTTCGGCAGAATATTAGGCAAACACGAAGGTGTCGGATTTATGTTGGCTGATAACGATATGGACTTGCAAACGAGCCGCTTGCATATTGCGCACACTGCATGGATCTTAGATCAGGGGCATGGTGCTAATTTCGAATCGAGCCGAGCCAAGGTCGTGTGTTCCGAAGCAGAATGGCGTGTCGTAGATCGTTGCGTACAAATACTGGGTGGACAAGGCGTCACCGGCGAAACCATGGTGATGCGTATCTTCACGGACATGCGGGCGTTTCGAATTTACGATGGTCCAAGCGAAGTGCACCGTTGGAGCATGGCACGCAAGATTATCGAGGCTGGAGAAAAACGCGCATGACCGCAATAAACAATCCAGGGATACTGTTCAACCTCCAAGGCCACACCGCACTGGTAACAGGTGCATCGAGCGGCATCGGGCATCATCTTGCGCTCACGCTCGCTCAAGCGGGTGCGTGCGTGGTGGTCGCTGCGCGCAGAGTGGATAAACTCGAGAGCCTCGTCAGTGAAATAAAACAACGTGGCGGTCAAGCGTCTGCCGTCGCACTAGACGTTACAAGCGCAGTAAGTGTCTCAGCATGTTTTGACGTAATCGAAGCGCAAGGACTGCTCGCAGATGTCGTGGTCAGCAACGCTGGTGTGACGGTAGCCAAGCCTGCACTCCAACAGACCGAGCAAGACTGGGATCAGGTCCTGGATACCAATCTTAAAGGGTGTTGGCTTGTCAATACTGAGGCGGCACGTAGGCTTGTGCATCACAAGAAGCCAGGAAGCATCATCAATATATCTTCCATCTTAGGTGAGCGTGTGGCGGGTGCTGTCGTAGGTTACAGCGCATCGAAAGCCGGCGTTATACAGTTCACGAAGTCCTTGGCTCTTGAATTCGCTCGCTACGGGATTCGCGTGAATGCGGTGCTACCCGGCTACGTCGTGACGGATTTAAACAGTGAATTTTTGGCCAGTGATGCCGGAAAGAAATTAGAGTCTCGCATTCCCTTTAGACGGTTTTGCCAAATGTCGGATATGGATGGCCCAATCCTATTGCTG
>CAMBPA010000274.1 GCA_945869355.1 Bordetella parapertussis | reverse complement strand
GCAAAAACTCTTGCAATAAGGTTTTTGCGTCTTTGCCCAAGGTCAGCGGATCGACACTCGCCAGGATGGGCTTGTACAACCGCTCAACAAGTTGTTGTGCGGCGACGAACCCCCCATCTAGATAAACTGCAGCGAGCACCGCTTCGAAGGTATCGGCCAAAATCGATGGGCGACGAAAACCACCACTCTTGAGTTCGCCTTCGCCCAAGCGCAAAAACTTGGACAAATCCAACTTTTGAGCGATGTCGGCGAGCGAGGATTGCTTAACCAAGTTAGCACGCACGCGCGATAAGTCGCCTTCGTCTAGTGTGCCGTAATGATTGAACAACAGTGCCGCGACCGCCACGTTTAGAACCGAATCACCAAGAAACTCTAAGCGCTCGTTATGACGCGCGCCATGGCTGCGATGCGTCAGCGCCTGCTCAAGCAATGCAGGTTTGACGAACTTATATCCGAGCGAGGTTTCGAGTGCGACCTGGGGCATGAAGCGAACAACACGAAGCGAGTGAATCGAGTTGAACGAAATTAGTGGAAAGGACCAATACGGCCCAAACTACCAAAATTCATCCAAATGAAGAAAGCTTTACCAACGATATTGGCCTCAGGGACAAATCCCCAGAAACGACTGTCGAGACTATTATCGCGGTTGTCTCCCATCATAAAGTAAACACCAGCCGGGACAGTGCAGCGGACACCATTACGTAGGTATTCGCATTTTTCACGATACGGAAAGTTTGAAATTGGTCCTATATCCTGCGAACGTCGCTCATCTAGCAGTATTTTATGGGGCTTATCGCCCAGGGACTCTATGAATTGTGCGGTATACGCCACACGATCCGGCTCATAATACTGACCATCGGCCTTGCGGGGAACCTCTTTGCCGTTGATATAGAGCTTCTTGTCCAAATAAGCGACTTGATCGCCAGGCAGGCCAACGACGCGCTTGATGTAATCCACGGAGGGATCCACCGGATAGCGAAACACCATCACATCACCACGCTGTGGCTGACCGATCGGAATCACCTTCGTATCAACGACCGGCAAACGTAGGCCATACGTGAATTTATTGACAAGAATCAAATCGCCCGACTGCAACGTCGGCAGCATGGATCCCGAAGGAATACGGAACGGCTCGACAATAAACGAGCGCAGGACAAAGACAAACAAGATGACGGGGAAAAAACTGACGCCGTACTCGACCCACCAGGGCATTTTTCCAAACTCGGCCTGAATTTGCTCTTGACGCGTTAATTTTTCATGGTCAGGCAGACCGGCCCAACTCGGGCGAGCCAGCTCAAGCGCCTGCATCACACGGGCCGCTCGTTTATGACGCAAAGAAAAACGATCAAGTGACCACACAATACCGGTCACGATCAGCAACACAAAAAGAATTAAGGCAAAGTTCCAGCTCATTGTTTCGACCTTTGCAAACGTTTTATTTATCTTCTACCTGCAGGATCGCCAAGAACGCCTCCTGGGGGATTTCAACACTACCAACTTGCTTCATGCGTTTTTTGCCAGCCTTCTGTTTTTCAAGAAGCTTCTTTTTACGACTGACATCACCGCCATAACACTTCGCCAGCACGTTCTTACGCAGCGCCTTGACGTTCTCGCGTGCGATGATTTCAGCCCCGATCGCGGCCTGAATCGCCACGTCATACATCTGGCGTGGAATCAGCTCGCGCATCCGCGACACCACGTCACGGGCGCGATAGCGCGCATTGGCGCGATGGCAAATCGTTGAAAGCGCATCGACCTTATCGCTATTAATTAACAGATCAACTTTGACAACATCTGCGGCGCGATATTCTTTGAACTCGTAATCCATGGAGGCATAGCCGCGCGACACAGACTTCAGTTTGTCAAAGAAATCGAGCACGATTTCTGCGAGCGGGATCTCATAATGCAAATGCACTTGACGGCCGTGGTAGGTCATATCAAGTTGCACACCACGCTTGCTATTACAAAGTGTCATCACCGTGCCGACATACTCTTGAGGCATAAAGAGGGTGACATTGACAATGGGCTCGCGCACTTCGAGGTATTTACCCACCTCTGGCATACGAGAAGGACTTTCAATCTGAATCACACTGTCGTCACGCAACACGACCTCATAGACGACTGACGGTGCGGTAGTGATGATATCCATATCGAACTCGCGTTCAAGCCGCTCTTGCACGATTTCCATGTGCAATAAGCCCAGAAAGCCGCAACGAAAACCAAACCCCAGCGCCTGAGAAACCTCGGGCTCGTACATGAGGGCGGAATCGTTGAGTTTGAGTTTTTCAAGAGAGTCGCGTAGCTGATCGTATTCACTGCTTTCGACGGGATAGAGACCCGCAAACACCTGAGGCTTGACTTCTTTAAAGCCAGGCAGCGGCTCGGTGGAGGGTTTGGCAAACGTCGTGATGGTGTCGCCGACCTTTGCGTCAGCCAACTCTTTGATCCCCGCAATGACAAAACCGACTTCGCCTGCGGACAAAAACTTACGCGCCTCGGACTTAGGCGTAAACACCCCGACTTGTTCACACAAGTGCACGGCACCCGTGGCCATGAAAGAGATTTTATCTTTTGGTGTGAGAACGCCATTCGCGATACGCACCAGCATAACAACGCCAACATAATTATCGAACCATGAGTCAACGATCAACGCCTGCAACGCAGACTTCGGGTCTCCTTTAGGCGCTGGGATCCGAGCCACAACAGCCTCGAGGATTTCGTCGATACCCATGCCGGTCTTGGCGCTTGCCAAAATCGCATTCGAGGCATCGATGCCAATGACTTCTTCGACTTCTGCCCGTGCACTTTCAGGATCGGCTGAAGGCAAATCCATTTTGTTCAACACAGGCACGACTTCAACACCGAGTTCGATTGCGGTGTAGCAATTCGCGACGGTTTGTGCCTCAACACCCTGGGAGGCATCCACCACAAGCAGTGCACCTTCGCAGGCAGACAGCGAGCGGCTGACCTCATAAGAGAAGTCAACGTGGCCTGGCGTGTCGATCAGATTGAGGTTGTAAACGTTCCCGTCAGCAGCCTTGTAATGTAGCGCCGCCGTCTGGGCTTTGATGGTGATGCCTCGCTCGCGCTCGATATCCATCGAATCCAGCACTTGGGCCGACATTTCCCGGTCTGCCAAACCCCCGCAACGCTGAATTAAACGGTCTGCGAGAGTGGATTTGCCGTGATCGATGTGGGCAATGATAGAGAAATTGCGAATATGCTGCATAACACCTGAAAAGTAAGCTAGCAAGCAAAAGGGGCGCCCTGCGCCCCTTTTGCGGCAAACCGCTATTCTAGCCCTTCTTGACCTATTTAGCAGTGCTGACAGCGACCCAACGGGTTTGATCGCCACTACGAACCAT
>CAMBPA010000273.1 GCA_945869355.1 Bordetella parapertussis | reverse complement strand
CAGAGCGAGCCTCAACGGCTAAGGCGTTGGGCGTCCGCTTTGCACTGCCTGGCGATGCCCCCACGGATTGTGATCTCGTGTTTCATTGCAGCGCCACGCAGGCTGGGCTTGCCACCGCACTGGGCTTGGCAGGTGAGGAGGCTACTGTGCTTGAGCTGAGTTGGTATGGCGCCAAGGCGGTACAGGCGCCTTTAGGTGGCGCATTCCACAGCCGTCAGTTGCGCTTGCAAGCGAGTCAGGTTGGGCATGTTTCTGCTTCTCGTCGGCCGCGCTGGTCCTATAAACGTCGATTGGGTGCGGCGCTCGGTATGCTTCATGACGCCAGGCTCGATACATTGCTGGCCGACCCCATTAACTTTTTTGACTTGCCTGCTAAGTTGCCTGCAATTTTTGAGGGACGCAGCGGTGTGCTGTGTCAACCTATTCGTTATCTTTAAGGAAAACACTATGTTTACAGTTGAAGTTCGTGACCACATCATGATTGCGCATTCCTTTCGCGGGGCAGTGTTTGGACCCGCACAAGCCTTGCACGGCGCGACGTTCGTGGTCGATGCCGCTTTTATCTCCAAGACGCTGGACAGCAATGGCATCGTGGTCGATATTGGATGCGCGTTGGATGTATTGAAAGCGACGCTTAAGCCCTTGAATTATTCGAACCTGGACGAGCGTGCTGAATTCAAGGGCATGAACACGACGACAGAATTTCTGACGAAGTACATTTTTGATCAGCTCGCGCTTGCCGCCCGTGCAGGTCAGTTAGGGCGCGAAAGTAAAGAGTTGCATGCGATCCGCGTCACGATCTCGGAATCTCATGTGGCGCGTGCGTGGTACGAAGCTGCGCTGTAAATATGACAAGCCTGAGCGTTTAGGTCCTGTCTGTGCTCAAGCGCATCGCTTTTGCAATCCCTGGGGATATCACTGCGCCTACGGGTGGTTATATCTATGACCGACATATCATCGAGGGTTTGCGTGCATTAGGTTGGCAAGTGGAGTTGCTTGGGTTGGGCGAAGGCTTTCCTTTTCCAACCTCTGAGACGTTGCGTGACGCCCACGCAACGCTTTCTACGTTGCCCACTGGTGTGCCGGTGGTGATAGATGGGCTCGCGTTGGGCGTGATGCCCGATATCGTTGCGGCGATCAAGACTGAGCATCCAGTCGTCGCCTTAGTGCATCACCCGCTTGCGTTTGAGTCGGGACTCACCGCTGAGCAGGCTGCAAGCCTTAAGCAAACAGAACAGCAAGCGCTGCAGCATGTCGCTCACGTGATCGTGACGAGCCCCGCTACAGCGCGAGATTTGATTCAGCATTTTTCTGTTCCCCCAGAGGGAGTGGATGCCGTGGTGCCCGGCACAGCTCGTGCAACGTTTGCAAAAGGATCTCAAAGTGACGTTGTCTCCTTGCTCTGTGTGGGTTCAGTCATCCCTCGCAAGGGCTTTGATGTGTTATTGCCTGCCCTGCATCAATTAAGTGACTTACCTTGGCGTTTGACCATTGCAGGGGATCGGTCACGCAATGCACAAGCGCCGCGACAACTTGATGACGATATGAATCGATTTGGTTTTAAGGATCGCATCGCCGTACTCGGCGCCGTGACTGCCGAAGCGTTAGCGGAGCTATATGCTTGTGCCGATGTCTTTGTGCTGGCCTCTCGTTTCGAGGGGTTTGGCATGGCCTTTGCCGAGGCGCTCGCGCACGGGCTACCCGTCGTAGGAACCACGGGAGGTGCGATTCCTGATACGGTGCCCTCCGAGGCGGGTCTGCTCGTTGCGCCGGATAGCGTGGACGCGTTAGCCGCGGCGCTAAAGATGATCATTGAACGTAAGGATCTCCGAGCACAGCTCTCCGATGGTGCGCGACGCGTTGCGCGTATGCAGCCAACCTGGAGTGATTCTTCTCAGCGGTTTTCGGAGGTGTTGCTGAAGTCAATCGGCAGTCGTTGAGCCGAGAGGTCAATGTCGTAGACGATTTCGTCTTCTAGTGCATAGGCTTTTGTGCGAAGCCGAAGCGCTTCGTCCATTGTCTGAATCGCGGGTAGATTAAACGCTGGACGACCAGAACCCATAATGATGGGCGCAACCAGCAAATGGAGTCGGTCTAGACAGCCTGCTTGCATAAAACGAGAAACGGTTTCCGCACCGCCTTCGATCAACAGGCGGCGTAAGCCCCGAACATGCAGAGTGCGCAAAATCTCTTTCGGGTCAATGTGCCCATTTAGGGTTCTTAGGACGACAAGTTCGACTCCCAATGGGACTTCCGTCGAGGGGGTGTTGCTAGTCAGCCACAGTCGTCGGGTGCCATCATCGCGCCAAACCTTTGCGCTCGGGGCCAAGCGAGCGCTTGGATCTAAGACAATACGTGTCGGATTTTTACCCTGTGTTAAGCGAACGTTCAGCTGAGGGTCATCCGCAAGAGCCGTCCCGATGCCCACCAAAACTGCGTCTACGCAGGCTCGCAGGTGGTGTAAATGCATCAAGCTTGCCGGTCCGTTTACATAGCGGGAATGGCCTGTGTCAGTGGCGATCCGCCCGTCCAAGGTTTGCCCTAATTGGCCGATAACCGTCATGTCGTCTTTTGTTCCCGCGGGGACAAACGCAAGGGCATCTGGGACGCCCGTGGGCGGTGGGGAGGGGGGGACCGGTGTGTCGAGGGGCAAGATGAGCAAAGTCAAGGAATATTGTGGAAATTAAGTGTAATCCACTAGAAATTTACAGCAAAGTGGCATAATTACAAAGTTATGACTTAATCCTTCAACGTGTAGGTTCTCCTTGTTCAGGCCAGACCCCCTTATAGAAGTTGACCGCGCAATATCCGAATTGCGACGTGGAGCCGGTGTGCGCGTGTTCTCGGGCTCGAGCAGTGTATTGATGCTCGCCACCGAAGCAGTGTCCAAAGAGCTACTGCAATTGTTTGCTGCGCAAGGGGCCAGTGCGCCCCGAATCGTCATGACGGGTACACGGGCGAATGTGCTGGGCGTTGACAAATCGGATCGCATGACCTGTGTTGTCAGTTCGCCCAACGGCGTAGATTCAGCGACCATCGAATATCTTGCGAACCCACTTGCCGCGAAAGCCCCGCAACCAAAACTATCAGAACTCATTGTCAACCAAGCGACTTCACTAGAGATGTCTTGCGTGAAGATTGCGAAGCTCTCGCGGCTTTTACCTGCTGCGGTGCTGGTTGATTGTGAAGTCGTACCCGATGTATTTTCGGTTGATGCCGACGCCATTGAAAACTATATGAAAACGGCCGCTCACTCGCTGAAGATCGTGAGCCGAGCACGTGTTCCCCTAGAAGACGCCGAGCAAGCGCAAGTGATTGCCTTTCGGCCACGCGATGGTGGCATCGAGCATCTCGCGATTGTTGTAGG
>CAMBPA010000272.1 GCA_945869355.1 Bordetella parapertussis | reverse complement strand
CAACAAAAACTACGCGATCAGGTACAGGCTTGGGTGTCCCCAACTTGCTCCACCAAGGCATGAGCAAGAAGAAGCCGAAATAGAATAAGGTGCCCACTTGAGAAACACGCTCACCGATGGGCGAAGGCGGTTGCACACCCAAGTAGCCCAAGATCAAGAAGTCAACTACGAACACAGCGTACACATACTTGTGCCAATCGGGACGGTAACGAATTGATTTGACTGGACTGTAGTCGAGCCAAGGCAAGAAGAACATGATGATGACCGCGCCACCCATGACCACCACGCCCCAGAACTTGGCATCGATACCGAACATGAGGGCAGAAATGACAACCGCTCCGCCGACAACACCTGCTTTGAGCACATTGGGCCTTGGGTTGTTTCTGACAGCCAAAAATGCACCCAGCAAGACGCAAACGATGAGGACGTACATCATCTCGCCGGTAATGGCGCGAAGCATGGAGTAGTAAGGTGTGAAGTACCAAACGGGAGCAATGTGCAAGGGCGTCTTAAGGGGGTCGGCTGGGATGAAGTTGTTGTACTCCAAAAAGTAGCCGCCAAACTCAGGCGCAAAAAACACAATGGCTGTGAACACCATCAGGAAGATGCTGACAGAGAAGATGTCGTGCACGGTGTAGTAAGGATGGAAGGGAATGCCATCCAAGGGATGGCCATGGGCATCTTTCGGCGCACCGGGCGCCTTGATTTCAACGCCATCGGGGTTGTTAGAGCCCACTTCGTGCAACGCAATGATGTGCGCTACCACCAAGCCCAACAGAACCAAGGGCACTGCAATCACGTGGAAGCTGAAGAAGCGGTTCAAAGTAGCGTCGCCCACCACGAAGTCGCCGCGAATGAGCAAAGCCAAATCGGGGCCGATGAAGGGAATGGCAGAGAACAAGTTAACAATCACTTGGGCGCCCCAGTAGGACATTTGGCCCCAAGGCAACAAGTAACCCATGAAGGCTTCGGCCATGAGGCATAAGAAAATGGCGCAGCCAAAAATCCAAACCAGTTCACGTGGCTTGCGATAGCTACCATACATCAGGCCGCGGAACATGTGCAGGTACACCACAATGAAGAACGCAGAAGCGCCTGTGGAGTGCATGTAGCGAATGAGCCAACCCCAAGGCACATCGCGCATGATGTATTCGACAGAGGCAAAGGCGAGATTCGCATCTGGTTTGTAATGCATGACCAAGAAAATACCAGTGACGATTTGAATCACCAACACCAGCAATGACAAAGCGCCAAACACATACCAAATGTTCAAATTTTTGGATGCGTAATACTCGCTCATGTGAGCTTTGAACAACGAAGTCGCTGGGAAGCGGTTGTCAACCCAGTTCATGAGTTTTTCGCCTGCAGGGGCGTTGGGAGAGATTTCCTTGAATTCAGCCATGTTGGTATGCCTCAAGCCTTCTTGTCTTCACCGATCAGCAGCTTGCTGTCGGACAGGTACATGTGAGGTGGCACTTCCAAGTTGTCGGGTGCGGGCTTGTTTTTGAACACGCGTCCGGCAAAGTCAAAGGTAGAACCGTGGCAAGCGCACAAGAAGCCGCCTTGCCAATCGTCTGGCAAAGAAGGCTGCGCGCCTGTCTGGAATTTGTCGCCAGGCGAGCAGCCCAAGTGAGTGCAGATGCCAACAGCCACCATGAACTCTGGCTTGATCGAGCGGTGGGTGTTTTTGGCGTATTCGGGCGTGGGATAGGCTTGGCGTTCAGAAGCTGGATCAGCCAATTGACCCTCCAACTTTTTGAGGGCTTCAACCTGCTCGGTAGTACGGCGCATGATCCATACAGGCTTGCCGCGCCATTCAACCGTGAGCTTTTCACCGGGCTTGACTTCGGAAATATCAACTTCCACAGCAGCACCAGCAGCTTTGGCGCGCTCGGAAGGCTGGAAAGTACTGACAAAGGGGGTGGCGACAAAGCCTGCGCCTACGGCGCCAGCACAGGTGGAGGCAATCAGCCACGTCCTTTTGCTGCTGTCGACTGGGGTATCACTCATGAGAATCCTCTATCGAATCGGTATCAGGGTTTAGCCTCAGATTGTAGCCGACTGCGGGTGGCCGTTTCTAGCCCCTGCTTCGACTCAGGGAATCAACTGGCGCGCCATTCGGATGGCAGCGACCATGCTGGAAGCATCGGCACATCCCTGTCCGGCAATGTCAAAAGCGGTGCCGTGATCGGGGCTGGTTCGCACCAAAGGCAAACCGAGGGTGACATTGATGCCCTGCTCTAGGCCCATGTATTTGATGGGAATGAGGCCTTGATCGTGGTACATGGCCAGAACCACATCAAATTCAGAATCAGCACCCTGCTTTTGACGCGCACGCATGAAAACGGTGTCTGGCGCATAGGGCCCCATAGCCAGAATGCCTTCAGATCGAGCTTGAGTCATGGCGGGCTGAATGATTTCAATTTCTTCTCTGCCAAACAAGCCGCCCTCACCAGCATGAGGATTGAGACCAGCCAAGCCAATTTTGGGCGCCCGTCCTAACAACAGGCTGAGAGACTGATGGGCAATGCGCAGGCTTTCAAGCACATTGTCATAAGTCACAGCTTCAAGGGCTTGGCGCAAGGAGACGTGAATGCTTACTAAAACGACTCGCAACTCATCGTTGGCCAACATCATTCTCACAGGCATGTCCGCCAAGCGCACACCAGAGAAATTGGTAGCCTCGAACTGCAGCAGCTCGGTATGCCCAGGAAACTGATTGAAGGGAGAGCCCGCTGCAGAAAGTGCTTCTTTGTGCAGTGGCGCAGTGACCATAGCGGCAATTTCTTTGCGAAGGGCGGCCTGCGCGGCCCACACCACACATTGCCCTGCAAACCTACCTGCCTCAGCATGGACTTCTCCGTAGCGCAGTTGTGGATTCAATGTCGCAACTTGCAAAACAGGGATGACGCCCACCGGCAAATTCTGCGCTTGCGATGGGTTTTGAATCACTTGCAGTTTGAGTTGAAGCGCTTTTGGATCCACCAAGTTGACTGCTTTTTGCATCGCCTGTGCATCGCCCGCCACAAAACAAGCGTGTGTGACAGGCCGGTCTTTGGGCGACAAAGCATCGTTCAAAAATGCACGCGCAATGATTTCAGGGCCAATGCCGCAAGGATCTCCTGGCGTTATAGCGATGGGGGGCAATGTCGACATAAATGGTTTCGGTTTAGAACATCTTGAAATGAACGCCTGAAAATCAGACGTGTCTGTTTCAATATCAAAGAGGGTCTATTGTGATTCAAGTCTAAAAGAATGCATAAGATTCAAGATCAGTCCACAATGCGAATCATGAAAAAAATTTGGCTTTTGTTTTCGCAATCAGTGACGGTGCTTTTAGCCGCTTGGTTTGTTGTCGCCACCCTTCAG
>CAMBPA010000271.1 GCA_945869355.1 Bordetella parapertussis | reverse complement strand
GGCAAAGCCATGGACACCCCCGAAGAAAAATATCAGCGCATGGCAATGGCCATGCAGGAGGTTGCGAGTGAACTCAAAGGTGAAAGCGAGCGCGGGTGCGTAGTTTTAGCGTTCGCGTGGATGGACGACCAACTGACCAACAACCTCAGAAAGTTCCTTCTGCCGTCAGCGCGACAATCCGCAAAAGCAGATGAGCTTCTCGGCGTCGGTAGCCCTGTAGACGACGCCGCCACCAAGATCGATCTCTGCTTACGTCTCGGGCTTTTGCATCAACACACGCACAAGAGCCTCCACAAGTTCAGGCGTTTGCGCAACGATTTCGCTCACATGGCCTCCGATATTTCTTTCTCCACGCCGAGCATCCACGATAGGGTGCTAGCCATTTTCGACAATGAGGAGCCCGTAATACGAGCCTTGTGGGAGTCGGTTGTTCAAGACCCAGAGGTGCGGGCTGCCACGGAGCATGACCGCAATAAAAGCGGTCCTCACATACTTCGTACCGCCTTTGGCACTCGCAGCCTGTTCGAGCAGACTGCAGCATCACTTGTCGCAGGGCTCATATCAATCGAATATGCCCTCACTCCAATCAAACCACCAAGGCGCGTAAATGCCTAACTGGGCGGTCAAGCGGACGCCAACACTGGCCATGGCTTCGCCATTTTCATGGCCAGTGTCGGTCCCCCACGCCCCTTTCGGGCTCAGGCGCCGCTTACCTTGAGCGTTAGGCGCCACACATTCATTCACTCATCCACCTTTTGGAGGCAATATGGTCGAACCTTTATTTACTGGATCTGCAATTTCTGCAGGATGGAAAATTCTTGGTTCTATTTACGAAAAGTATCAAGGATGGTCTATAAGGAAGAGCAAATCGCAGAAGGCGCAAGTCCTTCAACAACGTGCTGAACAACTTATGAATCAGATAAATGCAAAGATACTGAGTGGCGCATCCAGTGACGATCCAGACCTTTTCCCTCTTATAAAGGAGTTCCGCGCCCTTCTCGAACAGGACGCCAAACCTTCTGGACATGAAAAGACGGAAGATTGGATTGTCCGCAGTCAGAGGCCGGCAATTTGTTACTTCAAAGCGGCGGCAAAGCCCGCTGTAAAGAAGGCTGCTGCGAAGCCGATGGCGAAAAGCGCTGCGCCAAAGGCTATGGCAAGAAAGGCGGCCGCTAAGCCAGTCGCCAAAAGCGCGGTTCGGAAACCAAAGGCAAAGAAATCGGCGGCAAAACCGATCCGCATGTAATCAATCTGAATTTTGAATTCAATATGTTTACCAATCCGCGTCGCCTAACCTCTCATTCCACCGGACCTGCGCGAAAAGTCGCGCAGGCCGGTGAATTCAAACGTTATGCCTAAGGACCACCAATGCTGAAGTCGCACATGGATGCTGTGGAGACGTCCCTAATCCATATCTCCAACATACCCGCCAACGCCGGGCATACGCTGCATCGTGGCACTCCAAGAGAAGCCTTCATAAAGGAATTTCTTGAGGGACACCTAAGCGCAAACGTCGCAATCGGTACTGGCGAAATTATTGACGCCAGTTCACAACCTCGCGCGCCTAGCAACCAGTTCGATATCGTCATTTATTAGAACAACTACCCGAAGCTCGACTTCGGAGGTGGTATCAACGGATTAATGATCGAATCAGTCGTCGCAACTATTGAAGTCAAATCGGTCCTTGATCAAGCGGCTATCGACCAATCCGTGAGGGCAGCACACGCAGCTAAGAGCCTTACCCCGAACATCAACACCAGCTTTAGTACGGGCTGGATACCTCCACGTATTTTGAATTTCGTTGTGGCCTACATGGGGCCGGCCCAAATGAGTACCGTGCACTCATGGATCGTGAATTCACACACAACTCAGAACATACCGCTACCCACATGGAATTCAGATAATCGTGTATCAGTGCCTGGAACGGCGTTGGATGGTGTGTTTCTGTTGCAAAAGGGTTTCGTTAAGCTGGACAACTCGCCTATGACGCTAAATACGCATCAACCTCCAGCAGCGGGCACGCATGTCATTTGCGATTCAAGTTCCGGAAACTTGCTAATGTTGTTCTTGGCGCTACAGGAAGCGTGCGACAACGTGCAGGGCGCATGGCTCAATGCCATACCGTACCTTCAGTCAGTTCGGTTTCAAAATGTACGCATTGCGTAGGCAAGGCATAACCCGGCAGTCCACGCGGACGCTGCGCGATAAAGTCGCGCAGCGCCGGTTACCTTCACGTTTGACGCCACAATGAGTGACTTGCTCTGCACAGTCTGGGATTGGTTGGCGAGCAACGCTCAGCCGACTATCGCGGTGCTTGCCTTGTTTGTGGCTGTTTGGGCTGGCTACTCTTCGCGCCGACACAATCGCCTGTCCGTGCGACCAGAGTTGATGCAGTACTCAGATGCTAGCGAGGACGATCTGATCTTCCGACTCGGAGTGAGAAATTCCGGTCTCGGTCCAGCACGAATCCTTTCGTTCGGGATCACGCATAAGAATCAACCGATCACCGGTACCAGCGTAAGGGCAGTTCGTGCATTCCTTGTTACCCTCGTGGATGACGTACAACATCTAATTGACGTCTCCCTAATTAACCCGCGGTACGTAATGTCAAAGGATGAGAAGCACGACGTACTCGTGATTCGGTTCCGAGACATAAATCAGGAAAAAGCGAGGGAAGTTCTTGACCGGTTGCGACACCTCGATGTGGCCATCGAATTTGAGTCGTTGTACGGGGAGCGCGATGCATTGCGTCCCTCTACGCCGGGCGGTGGCGGCTAACCGGCCCATCGAGACGGGACCTTATCAAGCGGGCTTCGCCCGCCTGCTCGGCCGCTCACCACTACGTTAGGCCTTACACAAGTGCCCGAATTCATCGCACCCGCCGGACGTGTCGAGGCCCATAGCGGGCAGTTCACACAATTTGTATACCTGTACCAATCTCGGTCAGCGTTGCAAGACCTTTGGGCAAAAGAAGCGCCTCCACGATGAGGGCCGCACCCGCTTGTCGCCGGGCATGTGTGCGGGTTTCAAAAACTCAACCCTTGATCAAGGTACCATAAAATAGTACCATCGAGCCGTGAAACGCAAATACCAACGCACCCTTGCTCTGATCTTTGCAAGGCCAACCAGCGCCAATATTCAGTGGCGCGACATTGAGGCCATGTTTCAGGAGTTGGGTGCGGAGGTCAGTGAGCGAGAAGGCAGCCGCGTGGCGGTGGTGCTGTTTGGAGAAGTTAGGGTGTTTCACAGACCCCACCCATCCCCCAACACCGACAAAGGCGCTGTCGCCAGCATTCGTAAATGGCTTGAGCAGCACGGAGTAGAACCATGAACACCATGACAGTTGACGGCTTTCACGCCAAGATCGAATACGAC
>CAMBPA010000270.1 GCA_945869355.1 Bordetella parapertussis | reverse complement strand
GGATGCTCTTTACTGACTATTACGCAGAGCAAAGCTCGACTGCTGGCCGATCCTCATTCATTACGGGGCAGGCTGTGGTCCGCACGGGCTTGTCTAAAGTCGGTTTGCCCGGCGCCAAGCTCGGTTTGCAAGCGGAGGACGTAACGCTTGCGACTTTGCTCAAATCGCGTGGTTATGTCACAGGGCAGTTCGGCAAAAATCACTTAGGCGACCGCGACGAGCATCTCCCATGTAATCATGGTTTTGATGAATTCTTTGGTAATCTCTATCACTTGAATGCCGAAGAAGAGCCGGAGCACCGCGACTATCCGAAGGATCCAGAGTTTAAGAAGAAGTATGGTCCACGCGGCGTCTTAAAGTGCACGGCGGGTGGGGCGATTGAGAATACAGGAGCGCTGACCAAGAAGCGCATGGAGTCCATCGACGATGAGATCGTTGCGGGTGCGAATAATTTTCTTGAGCGGAGCGCCAAAAGCGGCAAGCCTATCTTTACGTGGATCAATACGACTGGTATGCACTTCCGTACGCACATCGATCCCAAGATTGCTGGGCAGGCAGGGAAGTGGTTAGGTGAATATGCGGACGCAATGGTCGAACATGACAAACGCGTTGGTCGCGTCTTGCAGAAGATTAAAGACCTCGGTCTGGCTGACAACACGATTGTGATTTATTCGACGGACAACGGCGTGCACATGAACTCATGGCCCGATGCCGGCATGACGCCTTTCCGCTCTGAGAAAAACACCAACTGGGAAGGCGCATATCGCGTGCCTGCCATGATCAAGTGGCCAGGCAAGATCCAGCCGGGCTCGGTGTCGAATGGCATTGTTTCTGGCCTTGACTGGATGCCCACACTGATGGCTGCTGCGGGCGATGATCAAATCAAAGAGAAGTTGAAGAAAGGCACAAAAGTTGGTGCCAAAGATTACAAAGTGCACTTGGATGGCTACAACCAGTTGCCGTATCTAACAGGCAAATCGGATAAGAGCGCACGTAATGAGTTCTTTTATTTCAACGATGATGGCCAATTAGTTGGCTTGCGCTTCGACAACTGGAAGGTTGTCTTTAGCGAGCAAGAGGCCAAGGGAACGCTGCGTTTGTGGGCACAACCGTTCACACCGCTGCGCGTGCCAAAGCTCTTTAACTTGCGCTTAGATCCCTACGAGCGCGCGGATCAAACATCCAATACTTACTACGATTGGTTGATGGACCATGCGTTCTTGTTTGTGCCTGCACAGGAAATGGTGGCGCAGTTTTACTCAACCTTTAAAGAGTTCCCACCACGCCAAAAAGCAGCAAGCTTCTCGATCGATCAAATCATGCAGCAGCTTGAGAAGCCTCCGAGCAACTAACCAACCCGTAACGGAATGTATAAGTTATGATAATTGTTCTATTACCTAGCCGCTCGGAGGACTCATGAACAAATATCTTAAAAGCTTTGTTGCCGTTACCGCGTTAGTGATGTCTGGTTACACGGGGTATGCCGTGGGACAAGGATCGCATTTGGACACTTCCATTGCTAGCCTAAAGACGGCAATTAGCGAAGCCATTCAGTGCGGTGGCGGCGGGAAAGATGGCTCTGGTTGCAAAGGCGCACGCGGTGAAGCGATCGTGTTAATGCGCCAAGCGATGACGAAACTGCAAGCCGCCAAAGCTGGTCAGTAAGTTGCGTTAGTTCGTACCCCAACGTGTATCCGGATCAAACGGATACACGGGGCGGGTAAGCTTCTGGTACGGGAAGCGTGAGTAGTCTGCTCCGGTCACGCCGCCGCCATCGCACTCGACGAGTGCTTTGGCGATGGGCACAAACACTGGTCGACAATACATCCTAGATTTCAGCAGTACAAAGCGATGTTTGGTCGCGTCGATGCCAATATGGCTGAAGATGCCCAAATCCCAATGCTCTTGCGGGGTCTCGGTGACCATGATCTTAGCTTGTGGCGTGTCAAAGCATACGGTGCGGCCCATGTGGATGCGTTGTCCGGTATAGGTGGGACCAGACACGACGTACTGGCCATCAGTGATTCGGGACACGACTCCAGTCAAGGGGCGTGGCGGGTTTGTGATGCCAAGTTGCGTGAGTGGAACTTTGTCACCGATAGGCAGGGTGACTGTGGCGTTCAAGCCCGCTTTGATGAGCTGTTCAACAGCTTCTGGGTCGCAAATAGGGCCCACCACGATGTCTTGCAGCCCTTGCTTGAGGGCTTCGTGCAAGACATTCATATCGTCACAGGTGCCGCCAGACATACAGTTGTCGCCATGATCGAGCAGTAGGACGGGGCCCGCACCTGGCTCGGTTGCGAGGTCTTTCGCACGCGCAATCGAATGTGCAAGAGGCTCGTTTTGGTAGATGAAACCTTCGCGACTCTGCCAGATGTAATCGGCAATCTCTTGTGCTGCGGCTTCGGCAGCTGCTTGATCATTATTGCTCACGACGACAACACTAATGCAAGGTGCTGCGATATCCGCCAGAGCAAAGCCCGCCAGCACCGATGCGCCGAGCATGCCTTTTTTTTCGGCCGCTTTAGCAAGTTTGACGGCTTCGTGCATAGGGCCCTGATCTGTTCGGCTACACAGCGTATTTAAAATTAGTGGAAGTCGGCGCCAGGCAATCGTTGGTTTGATTTTGTGATTGATCATGTCGACTAAGAGGCGGCCTGCATGGGCGCCGGTCTCGTACATATCGACGTGGGGATAGGTTTTAAAGCTAATGACGATATCGCTATTGTTGATGATCTTGTCGGTCATCTTGCCGTGTAGATCGAGCGCGACGGCAATCGGCGCATGCGGGAGGGCAGCGCGCACACGTTCGAGCAGATCGCCTTCACCATCGTCTGAATTTTCTGCCACCATCGCGCCATGCAGGTCTAAGGCGACGGCATCACAACCTTGCGCAGAGGCGACGATCGTGTCACTTAAGTGTGTGTAGGCTTTCGCACAAACTGTGCCGCTAGGATTTGCTGTGGCAGAGCAAGCAACAACGACTTCGTGACCGGCAGCTTCCAGTACATCGATGAACGCTGCAATCCCAGTTCGAGTATTTTTTGAAGCGGTGTAGGCTTCTGGTCCATAAAGAGGGCCGTTGTCACCAAAAGACTTCAAAGGGGTTGCAATAGGCGAGAACGTATTGGTCTCGTGGTTCATGCGGGCGACAAGGATTTTCATGTGTATCGATATTGTGGTGTGCGGACGCGACTAGTTTAATGCCCGCCACCCATTTTCTTATGCTCGAAACGGCTTAGCAGGCGCACCAGCGGCCAGAGTAGGACGAGGTAGAAGATGGCTGCCAGTACGATGGGCGATGGGTTGTAGACCAGTGATTGGGCGTCGCGTGCGACCCGTAAAAGTTCTGGCATCGCAACTGCACTGGCAAGGGT
>CAMBPA010000269.1 GCA_945869355.1 Bordetella parapertussis | reverse complement strand
CCTGACGGCAATCGCCTGGATTGGCACCGCTGTCATTTTTCGTTTTTCTTCTTTGGCAGCGATTGTCAGTGCTGTCCTCGCGCCCGTCATCTATATCGTGGCTGGGCAATATATTTGGCAGGCAAATTTACCCATGAGTCTGGCAATCTCTGCAATGGGTGCGCTACTGCTATGTCGTCATCGTGCAAATATCACCCGCCTGCTGAAGGGCACTGAGCCACGTGTTGGATCAAAAAAAGACGCTAAATAGTCGCGAGATCCCACCGCGGGCGGACGTCAAAGCTGTGCGCGCGCGCAGCGTGTAAATCGACCAAGCCCCGAGAGACCCGCTGGGCTGCCGCAAACGCAATCATCGCGCCGTTATCCGTACAAAACTCAAGCGGAGGGAAAAACACCTGCGCTTGCTTCTTGGCTAAACGTTGCGCCAAGCGTTCGCGCAGTAGCCGATTAGCACCCACTCCGCCTGAGACCACCAAACGTTTCAGCCCAGTCTGCTCGAGCGCCGCCACGGACTTCGCCACCAAAACATCGACGATTGCCGCCTGTGTCGCGGCAGCGAGATCCGCCTGCACAGCCTCACCGAGCGTACCTTCCGCGCGCTCAGCATCGCGCAGCCTCGTCAACACTGCCGTTTTAAGTCCGCTAAAGCTGAAATCCAAATTATGACTATGGAGCATCGGCCTCGGAAGAATAATGCGTTCGGGATCACCTTGCTCAGCAAGCTTAGCCAACGCCGGTCCACCCGGATAACCTAGCCCCAATAACTTGGCTGTTTTGTCGAACGCCTCGCCTGCTGCGTCGTCTAAGGTTTCGCCTAGCAATGTGTACGCACCGACCTCATCGACGCGCATCAGTTGCGTGTGCCCACCGGAGACCAGCAAGGCCACAAATGGAAATTCTGGGCACGGATCTGCCATCCGAGGCGAAAGCAAATGCCCCTCAAGGTGATGAATGGGGATCGCCGGTAAATCGAGCGACCAGGCGATTGACTGCGCCACGCTGGCCCCGACGAGCAAGGCCCCCGCCAGTCCTGGCCCCGCGGTGTAGGCGACGGCCTCCACATCAGAGAGTTCGAGGCCCGCTTGCGCCAGCACGGCGCGCGTTAGGGGCACGACGCGCCGCACATGGTCGCGCGACGCGAGTTCCGGCACGACGCCACCATATGCAGCATGCATGGCCACTTGTGTATGAAGCGCATGCGACAACAAACCGCGCTCGGTGCATACGACCGCCACGCCGGTTTCATCACATGAACTCTCAAAACCCAAAATAATCATTGCGCCAGTACGACCCCGAATCTAGTGGTCTACGCCTTTAGAGGCAAGGTATTCCTCATACGGGCCACGGTAATCCGTCACTTCCCCGTTTGATTGAATTTCCCACACGCGTGTGGCCAACGCCGACACAAACTCCCGGTCATGGGACACAAACATCAACGTGCCTTTGTACTTATCCAACGCAAGCTGCAGAGACTCGATCGATTCCATATCCAAGTGGTTGGTGGGTTCATCGACCAGCATCACGTTATGCCGTTTGAGCATCAAACGTCCGAAGGTCATACGGTTTTTTTCACCACCCGACAACACGCAGGGTGCTTTAGGCAAATCATCCGCTGAAAACAACAAACGGCCTAACACCGATCGTATCGACTGATCGTCATCACCTTGCTGCCGGTAGTGCGTCATCCATTCAAATAGGTTGCTGTCCTTGTCGGTAAAGAGCTCAGACACGTCTTGTGCCATATAACCGATATCGGCATTCTCTGACCACTTCACCGTTCCTTTGTCAGGTACGAGATCTAATGCGAGCATACGCAACAGAGTCGTCTTACCGACGCCGTTCGCACCGATGATTGCAATTTTCTCACCTGCCTCGACCATGGCAGAAAAAGGCTTGATGACGGGTGCATCAAAGGCCTTGCTCACATTTTCCAAGGTCACGGCTTGCCGATGCAAAATCTTGAGCTGCTCAAAGCGAATAAAGGGGTTTTGACGCGAGGACGGCTTGACGACAATCTGCGAAGACTTCAGTCGATCGATTTGCTTTAAACGCGAAGTCGCCTGTCGCGCCTTGGACTTGTTAGCCGAAAAGCGTCGCACAAAGTCTTGGAGTTCAGTCACACGTTCTTTCGCTTTCGCATTTGCACTCGACACACGTTCGCGAGCCTGAGTGGAAGCCAACATGTAATCGTCGTAATTACCCGGATAGACGCGCAGTTCACCAAAATCCAGGTCCGCCATGTGCGTACACACTTGATTCAAGAAGTGTCGATCGTGACTGATGATGATCATCGTGCTCTGATAGTCGTTGAGCACATCCTCTAGCCAACGTATGGTGTTGATGTCGAGGTTGTTAGTTGGTTCATCAAGCAATAGGACATCTGGATTAGAGAAAAGTGCTTGCGCGAGCAATACGCGAAGCTTCCAGCCGGGCGCGATCTCACGCATGGGCAACTGGTGCTGCTCAACGGGGAACTCCAGGCCAAGCAATAACTCGCCCGCACGCGCTTCGGCGGTATAGCCGTCATATTCGGCAAATTTTGCTTCAAGATCGGCTGCACGCATGTAGTCTTCATCACTGGACTCGGCATTCGCGTAAATCGCGTCACGCTGTGTCATGGCCTCCCACATCTCGGTGTGCCCCATCAGCACGACATCCAGTACGCGCTGTTCTTCAAAGGCAAACTGATCCTGACGCAATTTTCCCAGGCGCAAGCCAGGCTCAAGATGCACATTACCGACGGTGGAATCGAGATCTCCACCAATAATTTTCATCAGTGTTGACTTGCCTGAACCGTTTGCGCCAATCAGGCCATAACGGTTGCCCTCGCCAAATTTGACGTTGACATTTTCAAAAAGTGGTTTAGGTCCAAACTGTATTGCTAGGTTTGATGCTGTTATCACGGTGGGCTGCTTCTGTAAATAATGCGGTTACATCTTGATAGATATGTTTTCAGTGTAACAACTCGGAAAAATTGGCCAATTTTCAACCTCGCCTGCCTATCATGCGACGGGACTGCTTCCGAGCATGTCTCAATTACACAATACGAGGAGAAAAACTTGGAATCACTGACTATTTTATTTCACACATTGGGGGGCTATGTATGGGGCCCGGTCTTACTTATCCTGTTGGTCGGCACGGGTTGCTACCTCACGATTCGCCTTGGCGCACTGCAGATCCGATTGCTACCCGAAGCACTAAGCCTGGCATTTTCGCCGAAGAAGCACCCCGAGATGCCTGGCGATATCTCGCAGTTTCAATCACTGATGACTGCGTTGGCTGCAACGATCGGCACAGGGAACATTGCGGGCGTCGCGACTGCCATCGTACTGGGCGGTCCGGGAGCCCTCTTTTGGATGTGGCTCAGTGCCTTTTTC
>CAMBPA010000268.1 GCA_945869355.1 Bordetella parapertussis | reverse complement strand
TAAATGACCAAAAGAAATTGATGCGTGAGCATGACTATGTCTACATCCCTCCGGGGGTGAGGCATAGTTTTTCGAATACAGGGCTCGACCCCTTGGTGTTTTTGGTGATTACGACGCCAGTGCACGATCAAATCACACCTATCTGAATTTTTGTCTCAACTCCACACAGCGGATTAAAACATGGCAATGATGAAAGGCGGTCAGTTAATCGCCGAGACATTGGTACAAGAACGTGTGCCCTACATCTTTGGTATTTGCGGACACGGTAACGTCGGCATTCTCGATGCTTTGTACGATGTGCGGGACAAAATTCAACTGATATCGCCTCGCCATGAACAGTGTGCAGGTCACATGGCTGACGCCTATTACCGCGTTAAACATCGTCCCGTCGCAACGCTTACCTCAACCGGACCAGGATCGGCCAACCTAGTGATGTCACTCGCGACGGCGTTATCCGATTCGTCTGCCTTTATGGCGATCACCGCTAACGTACCCACCTCGCAACACAACCGCGCGCCTTTTCAAGAACTATACAAGCACAATCAGGCAGACTTTGCGCAGGTGCTGCGTCCCGTGGTGAAACGCGCTTTTCAGCCGACACGGGTAGACATGTTGCCTCTTGCCTTGCGTCAAGCGATGGACACCATGGTGACAGGCCGTCCCGGTCCAGTGAACCTCGATATCCCCTACAACGTGTTTCAAGAAGAGGCGGATGTTGAGATCCCGGCCCGCTCTCATCTCGACCGCCCACATCGACCGGGCGCGAGCGACTATGACATTAATGAAGCGCTGAAGCTTCTTGAGCAGGCTAGACAACCCGTATTGTTCATCGGCCACGGTGCCACACTAGCTGAGGCGGGTCCAGAGATCACAGGGTTCGTCAACAAATATGGCATCCCCGTCATCACCTCGCCCAACGGCATGGGCTGCGTCGATGGGAACAACTCTCTTGCACTCGGCTTTATCGGGCGAAACGGTGCGTACCCTGCCAATCAGGCGGGAAGGTTCGCTGATTTGGTGATCACGATTGGCACACGCTTTGACGACCGCTCGTCCTCAACGTGGTTGCCCGGCTATTCATGGAATTTTCCAACAACTAAATTGATTCATGTCGATATCGATCCGCAAGAGCTCGGGCGCAACTATCCGCCAACGCTCGGGATCATTGCAGATGCCAAGACCTTTATGGGTCAGCTATTAGCCGGCGCATCGGCGCGTGCTGCCATCCATATCAATAACTGGGTACAGTGGCGCGAGCAAGTCCAAGGATGGCAAACAGAGTGGGACAAGTTTGTTTCACCCCACTTCACTGATTCAACCAGCCCCTTACGCCCTGAGTTTGTAGTCGGCGCTGTGCAGCAAATGTTGCCCGACGATGCCATTCTGTCGCTGGACTCTGGTGTGCATCACAACTGGTTCATGCAGTTCTGGCGAGCCAAGCGTCCTCAAAGTATGTTGAATAGCTGGGGTTATTCTTCCATGGGTTTTGGAGTGTGTGGCGTTCTCGGCGCGCAACTTGCTGCCCCCGATCGCCCATGCGTAGCCGTAGTGGGGGATGGTGGCTTCACGATGGCACCGTACGTTTTATGCACGGCAGTGGAATACAACCTACCAGTCGTCTGGATCGTTTGGAACAACTTTGCATGGGGTGCGATTCGCGATCTGCAGTACGGCTTGTTCGATGGCCGAGAAATCGGCACTGCCTTTTATAAAGGCCAAACCGGTGAACAATATAATCCCGACTTTGCTGCGTGGGCGAGAGCCTGCGGTGCAGATGGCATCACCGTGACCAAGGCTCAAGATCTGAAGGGGGCTATTGAACGCGCTATCAAGAACAAGCGTCCTTGCGTGATCGACGTACACGTTGATGCGAACATTCGCCCACCATCCACAGGAACCTGGCAGTTACCGCCTATTCCTTACAAGGAACCGATTTACGGCAAGCCGCACGCTCGTTAAATAGCGGACATCAGGCCCGACGCGACGCGTGTCGGGCCGCAAGATATGCGAAAGTCAGTGCGGGGCCTAGAGTAATGCCAGGTCCCGGATAGGCACCATTCATAATCGACGCCATATCATTGCCACAGGCATACAGCCCCGTGATAGCGGTACCGTCTGGGCCAAGTACACAGGCATTCGTATCCGTTTTTAATCCAGCGGACATCCCCAAGTCTGAAGGGATGACCTCGACAGCATAAAACGGTGCGCGATTAATCATCGCGACACAGGGATTAGGCTGTTGATCCATATCTCCGAGATGACATTGATACGCGTTCGAGCCGCGCCCGAACACCGGATCCTCTCCGCGTGCTGCATGGAAATTAAAAGACTCCACGGTCTGCGTCAGATTCTCAGTCGGGACGCCCAGTTTTGCAGCCAACTCAGCAATGGTCTGCGCGCGCTTTAAGTAGCCCGATGCAATATCTGCATCAAGCATACGCGTGAAAGGTTTTATTTTTCCTAGCCCGTATTTCGATAAAAATTGACTGTCACACAGGAGATACGCTGGTACGGCATTATTCTGCGCATGCACCTGCGCTTTGACAAACTCATGGTAAGACACCGCTTCATTCACAAAGCGCTTACCGAGTTGATTCACCGCAATCAATCCTGGCTTCGCGCGGTCCGTGACAGTGTGCGGGTAGACGCCAAGTGATTGATCCTCACGTCGAAAAACTGATACGGGCACCCAAAATCCACCTTGTTGTGTTGCTTCAGACATTTGCGCGCCTAAGGCTTGTGTCGCCAACTCTGCGCCGCGCAACTTCGACTGCGATGGCATACAGGCGGTGATATCACTCAACCCTTCTGGAATGTACTTTCGTCTAAGCAAAGGACTATGCGATAACCCACCCGTCGCAAGAATCACTGCTTTGTCTGCGATGATGTCCTGCAAGCCTCCTGGCACATCGACGCGCACACCCGTCACACGTCCATGATCCGGAGTCGTCAAGAGCTCGATCACGGGGGTCTCTAGTTTGACCGTCACACCCAGTGCCAGAACGGACTTGTACAGACGCCCCGCCAACGCATTACCGAGATATAGAGTCGTTCCACGCCGGTGCGTCAGTCGCTGTAAGGCATACCGCGCGACTAATTTGAGTGCATGAACGGTCGAGCGTAGCGAATGGCCCACGCGACGCAAATGAGGAATATCCTCTCGACTCACCATCATTGCGCCGAACAACATAAACTCCGGCAAGGGCCATCTTAGGTCTGCGAAATGACTCCCGAGCTCATGTCCATCAAAGGGCACAGGCTCAAGGACACGACCGCCAAGCGTTGCGCCGGATAACTCTGGATAGTAATCAGGGTACCGTTTGACGGGACGCAATTTGAGGGCTGTATGCTGCTCAAGATAGCGAATGGCTTGATCAG
>CAMBPA010000267.1 GCA_945869355.1 Bordetella parapertussis | reverse complement strand
GAAGACATCGGTTTCCAAGGGTATGCCATTGGTGGACTATCCGTCGGCGAACCTAAAGAAGATATGTTGCGCATCTTGAAGCATGTCGCCCCTAAACTACCTGCGCATGCCCCACGCTACCTAATGGGCGTCGGGACACCCGAAGATTTGGTTGACGGTGTCGCCCAGGGTATCGACATGTTCGACTGTGTCATGCCAACCCGTAATGCTCGCAACGGCTGGCTGTTTACCCGCTTTGGCGACGTCAAAATCCGCAATGCCCAGTATCGCGACGACACGCGGGCGCTGGACCCGAGTTGCCGCTGCCACACCTGTGCACATTTTTCCCTTTCCTACTTACATCATTTACAGCGTTCCAACGAAATAACGGGCTCACGGCTCAACACCCTGCATAACCTGCATTTCTACCTCACAATCATGCAGGAAATGCGAGAAGCCATCGCCGCAGGAAAATTTCAGGCCTGGAGAACGCAATTTGCTCGAGATCGGGCCACCAAGTCGTTACAATAGCCAGCGTTTCGCATATATCTAAAGGAGACCTTAATGTCTGCTCAAACAGTTTCCAGCCTCGTGCTGGCTCAAGCCACCGATACGGTTGGTTCTTTGATGGGGATGGCCCCGATCTTATTGATGTTCGTGGTTTTGTATTTTTTGATGATTCGTCCTCAGATGAAGCGCCAGAAAGAACACAAAGCACTTCTTGCTGCGCTATCTAAAGGTGACGAAGTCATCAGCGCCGGTGGCATGCTTGGCACGGTGACAAAAGTCAGCGACAGCTACATCACGGTTCAAATCGCTGAGCACGGTGACAAAGCTGTCGAAGTCGTCATGCAGAAAGCGTCAGTTTCCGCAGTCTTGCCAAAAGGCACGATCAAGGCACTGTAATTGTTTGTTCTACCGCTCCGGCGCATGTTGCGACGGGGTGTAATCCTCTTTGATCCCCGTCGGCAATGAACCGCTATCCCCTTTGGAAATACCTGACGGTGCTGATCGCAGTCGTGATCGGCCTGCTCTACACCCTGCCAAACCTGTACGGTGAGTCGCCGGCGGTGCAAGTTTCTAGCGCCAAGGCCACACTCAAAATCGATGCAGGCATGCTTGATCGCGTACAGGGCATTCTTCAGCAGGCAAAGATTGCCAGCGCAGGCGCCTCGTTTGATCAAAACGGTCCCGTTGGCACCGTTCGCGTCCGCTTTGCCAACACCGACACTCAAATTCAGGCGCGCGACCTGATTGAAAAAGCACTCAACCCGAATCCTGCAGATCCGAGCTACACCGTGGCGCTCAACTTGTTGCCTGCCTCGCCAAGCTGGTTAAGCGCTATCGGTGCCAACCCAATGTATCTGGGACTGGATCTGCGCGGCGGCGTTCATTTCCTGTTGCAAGTTGATATGCAAGGGGCTCTGACGGCCCGCTACGATTCGCTCGTTACAGACTTGCGCGCAATCTTGCGCGAGCAACGTATTGAAAACGGTGGCATTGAACGCAGCGGCATGTCGATTGTTTTATCGTTTAGCAATGCGACCACGCGTGACCGCGCCGTCTCCGCTTTGCGTACCCGCCACCCCGACCTACAAATGACTGAACGCACCGATGGCACGCGCTTACAAGTCGTTGCTGTGCTGAGTCAAACTGCCATCACGACCGTACAAGCGAAAGCACTCTCACAGAACATCACTACACTTCATAACCGGATCAACGAACTCGGTGTAGCCGAGCCCGTCATCCAGCAGCAAGGCTCCGATCGCATCGTTGTGCAATTGCCCGGTGTACAAGACGTTGCGAAGGCCAAGGACATTTTGGGTCGCACCGCCACGCTTGAGATCCGCATGGTCGACGACACACCCGCAGCGGCGAGTGCCCTGGCCGCTGGCACGGTACCTTTCGGGCTTGAGCGCTATCAAGACCGCGATGGCCGCCCCATTCTGGTTCGACGCCAAGTGGTGTTGACTGGCGAAAACTTGCAGGATGCGCAAGCAGGGCGTGACAGTCAATCACAGCAAGCCGCCGTACACCTGACACTTGACCAAAAAGGCGCGCGTATCTTTCGTGACGTCACGCGTGACAATATCGGCAAACGCATGGCTATTTTGTTGTTTGAAAAAGGTCGCGGTGAAGTCGTTACCGCTCCGGTCATCCGCGGTGAAATTCCTGGTGGCCAAGTCCAGATTTCGGGCAGCATGAGCGCCGAGGAAGCCGCAGATACTGCGCTGCTATTGCGTGCAGGCTCACTCGCCGCCCCGATGGAAATTATTGAAGAACGTACGATCGGGCCAAGCTTAGGTGCCGACAACATTGCCAAAGGCTTTAACTCGACGCTCTATGGCTTCATCGCGATCGCTATTTTTATGCTGGTCTACTACCACCTGTTTGGTGCGTTCTCGACTGCCGGATTAGCCTTGAACATTCTGTTGCTGCTCGCGATCTTGTCGATGCTACAGGCAACCCTGACCTTGCCAGGTATCGCGGCCATCGCACTCACGCTGGGCATGGCGATTGACGCAAACGTGCTAATTAACGAGCGAATACGTGAAGAACTACGCAACGGCGAATCGCCACAAAACGCGATCCATCTGGGCTTCGAGCGCGCTTGGGGAACCATCCTAGACTCGAACCTGACCACGCTAATCGTCGGCGTGGCGCTGTTAGTGTTTGGCTCGGGCCCCGTCAGAGGCTTTGCCGTAGTGCACTGCCTTGGAATCCTCACCTCAATGTTCTCAGCGGTTGTAGGCGTACGAGCGCTCGCGAACCTCTGGTACGGCCACAAAAAGAAGCTTCAATCGATTTCGATTGGAACAGTCTGGAAACCAAAGGACTGACATCATGGAATTATTTCGAATCGGTCGCACCATTCCCTTCATGCGCAATGCGCTGGTGCTCAACGCCATTAGCTTCCTGACCTTTGTTGCAGCGGTATTTTTTATCGTCGCTAAAGGCTTTCACCTGTCGATTGAGTTCACAGGTGGAACGGTCATGGAAGTGAACTACGCGCAGGCCGCCCCCCTCGACAAAGTCCGTACCGCCGTCACAGGTCTCGGATATACCGACTTTCAAGTGCAAAATTTTGGCACTTCCCGCGATGTCATGATCCGCCTGCCGCTTGGTGCAGGGCAAAGCACAGCGACACAAAGTGACACCGTCATGAAGGCGCTTAAAGCCTCAGACTCAACGGTCGAACTACGGCGTGTTGAGTTTGTCGGGCCTCAGGTCGGAAAAGAACTCGTTGAAAACGGTCTCCTCGCGCTGCTCTTTGTTGTGATCGGTATCACCCTCTACCTCGCCGTACGCTTCGAATGGAAGTTCGCTGTCGCAGGTGTGTTGGCGAACCTGCACGACGTCGTAATTATTCTCGGTTTCTTTGCCTTTTTTCAGTGGGAATTC
>CAMBPA010000266.1 GCA_945869355.1 Bordetella parapertussis | reverse complement strand
GGGACGCAAAGTTGAAGAGGCGCCTGTCGGTGAGCTTTTTACTAAGCCTCTACACCCCTATACTCAGGGCTTGCTCGGGGCAGTACCCAAGCTTGGCGCGTCGCTCGATGGTCAATCGACGCGCTTGAAAGAAATCCCCGGTCTGGTGCCTAGTTTGAAGCAAAAGATCAAGGGTTGTGTGTTTGCGTCACGATGCCCCCTGGCGAAAGAGCCTTGTCACGAAATCGCACCCGCCATGCAAATGCGCGACAACGGTCATCAGGTCGCCTGTCACTTCGCAGGTGAGATTGCCTTCGCCAATGACTAATACGAATCAGGTTACTAGCATGTCCATGTCCTCTACTGCGCCGTTGTTAGAAGTTCGCAAGCTTCAAAAGTTTTTTCCCATCAAGACTGGGCTGTTTGGCAGAGTCACGGGCAACGTGCATGCTGTGGATGGGGTGTCCTTTTCCATTCGCAAGGGCGAGACCCTCGCTCTGGTGGGTGAGTCTGGTTGCGGGAAGTCAACGGTTGGCCGCTCTATTCTGCGCCTGTTTGATTTGACCTCGGGCGAAGTGCTGCTTGACGGCGTTCGGATTGATTCCCTAAGTGCCAGCGCGTTGCGCCCATTGCGCAAACGTATTCAGGTTATTTTTCAGGATCCTTTTTCAAGCCTGAATCCGCGTATGCGTGTGTATGACATTATTGCGGAGCCAATCCGTAATTTTGGTTTGTGTCAGTCCGAACAAGAGATCGAAGAGCGCGTTGCCAAACTCTTGGAAAAAGTTCGTTTATCAAAAGATGCGGGCGCACGTTGGCCTCACGAGTTTTCGGGTGGTCAGCGCCAGCGAATTTGTATCGCGCGTGCCTTAGCCGCTGAGCCAGATTTAATTATTTGCGATGAGGCGGTGTCTGCGCTCGATGTCTCTGTGAAGGCGCAAATTGTTAACTTGCTCCAGGATCTTCAAAAAGAGCTCGGCTTGGCCTTGCTATTTATCAGTCACGACCTCGCGATTGTGGAGCACATGACCCACCGCGTAGCTGTGATGTACCTAGGCAAAATCGTTGAGCTCGCCGAGCGTAAAGAGTTGTTCGCTGATCCGCAGCATCCCTACACGGTCGCGTTGCTTTCTGCGGTGCCCGTGCCAGATCCGCAAAAGAAGACGAATCGGATTGTCTTGCAAGGTGATGTACCGAGCCCTGTTAAGCGCCCCAGCGGATGCCATTTCCATACGCGTTGCCCTGATGCGTTTGCACGGTGCAAGACCGAGGAGCCAAAGCAAACGATGCTGGGCTCGGGCCGCATGGTGGCTTGCCATTTGCGCGAAGGTTAGTTTTGTTTATCTTGTGATGAGGTAGCCTAACAGCCCGGCGCCCAGAATGGTTTCAATGCTGCCCCGCTTGTAAACAAAGATTGCGATGGCAGCGGCGATCGCGATTGCGACAGCCTTCAAGTCCGGGCCTTGCGCCCACCCATTTGGCCAGCCCACATGCATTGCAAAAAACAGGGCAAGATTGGCAATCACGCCAACAACGGCAGCTGTCACACCGGTTAGTGCGGTCGTGAACGCTAATTTTCCGTGCGTGCTCTCGATAAACGGTGCTCCGGCCAGAATAAAAATAAAAGAGGGTAAGAATGTGAACCAGGTCACCACAAGGGCAGCGATGACGCCTGACAGCACGGCTTGATCTGGGCCTAGGGCGCTTTGCACAAAGGCACCGACAAAACCGACGAATGCAACAATCATGATGAGTGGGCCGGGTGTCGTTTCACCCAGCGCCAAGCCATCAATCATTTGTGTGGGCGTGAGCCACGCGAAGGTTTCCACCGCCGCTTGATAGACGTAAGGCAGCACGGCATAGGCACCGCCGAAGGTCAGCAGGGCGGCTTTGGTGAAGAACCAGCCCATTTGAGTGATCGTATGGCCCCAGCCCCAAAGTGACGTCATCGCAAGCATAGGCAGGCACCAAAGTATTGTTGCAGCGCCTAGAACGATGCCTAGTCGTGGATAACTAAACTGCGTATGGGGTGGCCTTGGGGTGTCGTTGTCGATGATCGCTGTGGTTAAAGAGTTCTTTGATGCAGAGGTGGCGTGCTGCACGGAAAAAGTTGCCGGCGATCGCTTGCCACCAAGCCAACCGACGACTGCTGCAAGCGTAATGATTAAGGGGAACGGTAGGCTAAACACAAACAGCGCAAAGAAAGATAAGAGTGCAATCGCCCAGAGCCAGAGATTGTGAAGCGTGCGCGAACCAATGCGATAACTGGCTTGGATCACCAACACCGTGACCGCAGGTTTGATGCCGTAAAAAATCCCGGCCACGATCGTGGTATCACCGTAGACCATATAGATCCAAGATAGCAAGATAATTAAGATGAGCGATGGGAATATAAACAGCACGCCTGCGACGACCCCGCCCCAAGTGCGATGCATTAGCCATCCCAGGTAGGTAGCAAGTTGTTGCGCTTCTGGGCCTGGCAACACCATACAAAAGTTCAGCGCATGCAAAAAGCGCTTGTCGGAAATCCAGCGACGCTTATCCACCAACTCGGTGTGCATTAAGGCGATTTGTCCGGCAGGCCCCCCAAAGCTTAAAAAACCTAACTTGAACCAAAACCAGAAGGCCTCGCGCGGACTGATAGAGCGAGTGGTCGCGGGGGTGGAGACGATTGGGTTTTCTGGAGTGTGGATAGACATTGTCGTGGGATCCAAGATTCATGCACTATTTTAGGTCGGCTTGTGAACCATGTTGGTGCAAATTAAGCTGAGACAAAGTTAAGCGTTTTTAAGAGGGGGAAAGTGCTCGCTAACTCATCCATTTAGGTATGCTTTCGGGCATCATACTTGCTTATGTCTCAGACATGTCTCCTTATGAAAAAGCGCGCTGGCCAAAGCGAACGTCTCCGATGAGCGAAGATTCGTTTTGGTCGTCCTGGCAAGCTCGGCTAGAGCTGGACTTTAGTCTAGCCCCGACGCCTGCGCTCGGTAAAACACGACTACACCACAAGCATGTTGGTCCGCTGCGCATTCAAAAGGCGTTGTATCCCGAGGGCGATGCGCCTTGTCACGCCATTATTGTGCACCCACCGGGTGGTATCGCTGCAGGAGACCGGTTGGAAGTTCGCGTGGCTTGCGAGGCCAATAGCCATGGCCTGGTGACGACGCCTTCGGCGGCGAAGTGGTATGGCAGTGACGCCGGCGCGTTAGCTTCGCAGCAGATTGACATGGCACTCGATGGTTTTTTTGAATGGTTACCGCAAGAGACCATTCTTTTTAATCGTGCGCGCGTTGCCTCCGATATCAACATCCGTATTTCTGGGCAGGGTGCGATGATTGGTTGGGATCACTTGATCTTCGGACGCCAGGCTTCGGGTGAGACCTTCGCAGAAGGAAGTTTCAAG
>CAMBPA010000265.1 GCA_945869355.1 Bordetella parapertussis | reverse complement strand
GGTGACGTTGACCTGTTCTTCAACCAGAGTGCTCCAGCGATTGCCTCGGTCAAGGGCGGGCGGACGATGGCGCTGGCGGTCACGAGTGCGCAACGTTTGGCCGCATTGCCTGACGTGCCAACCGCCGCTGAGGCCTGCAAGTTGCCTGGGTTTGAAAGCAGCACGTGGTACGGCCTGTTTGGCCCTGCAAAATTGCCAGCTGAGGTAACGAAAAAAATGAGCGACGCTGTCTTGAAGATCGTCACCACGCCTGAATTTAAGGCGTGGTTGATTGATACCCAGGGCATTACCCCGGCAGCCGACTCCAGCCCTACCGCCTTTATGCGCGTGCACAAGGCCGACATAAAAAAATGGGCGGAAATCGTCAAGGCCTCCGGCGCTAAGGTAGATTGAGTGTAGATTGCGGAAAACTCAATTAAACTAATTTATTATAGATATCCTATATATGTTTGATAGTAAAGGTAAATGTTTATTACCAACTTTATTGATCAGTATGGGAGTCTTATCCGGATGCATGGTGGGTCCGGATTTTTCACGTCCTGACGCCAAGGTACAGGCTCAGTTTAGCCAGCCCGGTAAATCTGAATTTACCGAGGAGATTCCCACTCATCCCGGAACATTACTGAATCCGGTTCAGTGGTGGTTGGCGTTCAAGGACCCGACCTTATCGACCTTGCTTGCTCGCGCAGCAAAGGATAACTTATCCTTGCAAAATGCTGCCCTGAGGATTTATCAGGCACGTGCATCGCTTGGGGTTGCGGATGCAACCTTGTTGCCGACATTGGGGCTCGGCGGCAGTGCTGCGCGCACAAACCAGCCGTCTGCGCTGACCAAGACGACGGGTGCTTCTCCTTACTCGAATTCCCAAAGTTTGATTGTCCAAGCGAATTGGGAAATCGACTTTTGGGGTAAGTATCGCCGTGGAATAGAAAGCACTACCTCGTCACTGATTGCAACGGCTGCCGCGTTTTATGCCGCAGACACGTCACTTGCCTCAGAGGTTGCGAATACCTACATCAGCATACGCAATTACGAAGCACTCTACGTGGTGGCCACAACAAACCTGGCACTTCAAGCCGAAAGTTTACGGATCGCGCAATCGCGTTACAAGAATGGTGCGACATCGCTCCTAGATCTGAGTCAGGCGCAGTCGCAGTACGAACAAACGAAGGCCGATATTCCTGCCATCATCGCTTCATTAAAGAAATCGCAATACGCGATGAGTTTGCTATTAGGCGAGTTACCGAACTATTACGAAGTAAATTTTGGTAATTCCAAGGGTACACTCACGCCGCCACGCAGCTTAGAGGTTGGAATCCCCAAAGACCTGTTGCGACGACGTCCCGATGTCTTGCAGGCTGAGTATGCGGCTGCTGCCCAGTCCGCGTTAATTGGAGTCAATGTTGCTGCGCTTTACCCGAGCTTTTCCTTGAGTGGCTATTTTGGGTTTCAAAATGCGACCTTTAATAACTCAACGCAAGGCAGTTTGTTTTCTTGGGATAACCGCAATACGTCAATCTCTGGCAGTTTCACGTTTCCGCTCTTTTATCGTGGCGCGATCGTTGATCAAATCCGCGTTCAAGATGCCGTGTTTCAACAAAGTGTGCTGACGTATCAGAATCAAGTGCTATTAGCCCAGAAAGAAGTGGAGGACGCATTGATTTCGATATCCACTACGCGCAGCTCTGCCGAGGATTTAAAAAAATCAGTGATTGCGGCTCAGCAAGCCGCGTCGCTTGCGCTTGATCGATATAAGGCTGGTCAGAATGACTACAACACGGTGATCATCGCGCAGCAGCAGTTGCTAGCGGTTCAGAACAGCTTGGTGCAGACGACCACGAGTAATTTGCTCGGGTACGTCGCAGCCTTTAAGGCGTTGGGAGGTGGATGGTCGGGTGATATGGCGATGCCGCAGCTTCCCACACAATTGGTGCAAACCATGCAAGCACGAACAGACTGGGACCGTGCGCTCAACGACCCTTCTGATTTGAGATTAGTGAAGTCTAGCGAGACGATCAAATGAAGATGATGATGATGACCAAGCCACGACATTCGACGGTAAGGGGTTGGGGCGTCATGCTCGCTTGCCTTTTCTTGGTTGGTTGTAAACCAGCCGCTCAAGCCCCCGCGGCAGCGCCGGCCAAGGTGACAGTTGCAAAGCCTATACAGCAAAGTGTTCGGAGTTATGAATTATTCGATGGAAACGTTTCGGCTTTGCTTTCTGTCGATTTAGTCGCTCGGGTGCCGGGTTATTTAACTAAGATTGAATTTGCTGACGGCGCCTTTGTCAAAAAAGATCAATTGCTTTTTGTTATTGAGCAGGATCAGTATGTTCAGCAGGTAAATTTAACGAAAGCTGTTTTTGCCGAAGCTAAGATTGAGATCAATCGTCAAAAGGCCTTATTGAAGGATAACGCGACGTCTCAGGCGTCCGTGGATAAAGCGAATTCAGCATATTTACAAGCAGAGGCGAACGCGAAGCTTGCTCAGTTAAATCTTAGTTATACAGAAGTGCGTGCCCCCTTTGATGGATTGATGGGGCGGCATTTGATCGATGTCGGAAACTATCTCGGCTCTAGTCCCCAGGGAATGAAGCTTGCGACGATCCAAAAGATCAATCCGATCTATGTCTATTTCTCGATTAACGAGCGAGACTTACTGAAATTTAAAAGCACCATTCCTAATGCTGAGCAGCGTAAGTCTATGGTCAATAAACTTCCTGTGTCGGTGGCACTGCAAGGCGAAGAGGGATATCCGCATGCGGGGGTCTTAGACTTTGCCGCCAATTTGCTGAATACCTCGACGGGTTCGTTGCAGTTGCGCGCGGAGCTTCCTAACGATCGGGGGAATCTGCTGCCGGGGTTGTATGCCAAGGTAAAAGTTGACTACGGCGAACCGCGTGAAGCCATACTTATCCCCAATGCGACGATCCAGTCAGATCAACAGGGTGACTACGTTTATCTTGTGGATGATGCCAATAAAGCGGAGCGACGCAATGTCAAGCGTGGCCAACGTTTTAGCCATCTGATTGAAATCACGAGCGGTATTAAATCAAGTGACACAATCATTGTGAATGGGTTTGTCAACGTCAAGCCTGGACAGGTCGTTTCTGCTGAGACCACCACCTTAAAGCCACATTCCCGCTAGTGCGCACAGACTGGATTCCTCATGCTTTCTAAATTTTTCATCGAGCGACCAGTACTCGGTAATGTGATCGCATTGATCACGATGCTGGTCGGCGCAGTATCGATTTTTTCGCTGCCGATTGCGCAATATCCACCCATGACGCCACCTACCGTGCAGGTAACGACCATGTGGCCTGGCGCGAGCGCATCTCTGGTGCAGCGTTTGGTTGCGAGCAATATCGAAAATCAGGTCAACGGTGTAGAGAATATGCTCTAT
>CAMBPA010000264.1 GCA_945869355.1 Bordetella parapertussis | reverse complement strand
GGCAAGCCGAATTGTCCAGGTGCGTAAAAAGCCTTTTGGGCGGAGTTGGTGGTTAAGGTTTTATAACCCTTGTTGGGTGCAATCACACGACTGCGCGCAAGAAAAGGGCAGGTCTCGCGCACGACGACTCCGCCAGCCTTCTTGATCGTGTCGACATACCCCATCTGCTCCGCCATGGCGTACATCGCGCCGGCCGTGGTGACCCACAACGAAACATCCTTATGAACTTTCTTGCCTTCGAGTGCTTCGGCAACTTCGCGCAACTCTTGTACTGAGGCATTCGGGCAACCGACCAGAATCCAATCGACGTGATCCGAGGGCTCTTTGTTTAAGGCGTTTTCACATTGTGTTCTTTCTTCTGTTCCGTAGACCAGGGTCTTTGCGGGCGTGCGTCCACCGAAGGCTGCTTGAACCGTTGGCGCTTCAGGAGTGACACCCACGGCGTGAAACATGCTGACAGCTCCGGAGGCAGCAAGTGCTGCGCTAAGTGCCTTAAGATCTTCAAGGGTAGGATTGTTTGGAAGCCCAACAAAGACAGGCGTGTCCTGCCCCGCAATTTTTCCTGCGAAATAGCCTAATGTGCCGTAGTCAGTCATGTCACGCATAGGTGTTTCGACATTAACCAAGAAGCTTCCGTAGCGATTTTCTGTGAGATGAAATCCATACCCGGGCGTGCGACCCGTTAGTGCGGTGGCCAAGGCGCTTGGACCCCCTTCGCGGTTGGTTCTCGCGCCACACACTGAGTTCGCGAAGACGACAGCCGAGGATTCACCCCAGGCCATATGTTCACCAAAGCGAGGCATATTGCCGACCAGATAGGGGATGCAGGTATTGCAGGTGTTGGCACCCATCCCGGCGTAGGCGCCGGTCAAGCGCACTTGTAGCGTGCTGTCCGATTCAGGGATTCCAATTTCTCGCCATTGGCTCGGATCGACTGCCGTGGGATTCGTTGTGACGCGCGTGACGAATTTCCCACCCTGTTTACGAATATCTTCCACAAAGCGCGTCCCAGCTTCTTCCGCCACAAGCACCGAGGAGCCTGCCATATGCACATTGTTGACCGGTAAGAGTCGCTCAGCGCCGAAACTTTCTCCTAGCGCTACAAGGATTTCCATGGCCTTTTGGACCGCGGGCCCTCGGTCGCCATTTAGCATCAGTGTCTCTTCGTCCGTCAGTAACATGCATACCTCCACGTGGCTTAGTCATGATTGATTAATTTTTATTCGACTAGTCTTTGAATTTAACTGAAAAACTGCCTCACTGGGCTAGTGAAAATATTTAGAGGAATAGCGCCTGCGGTTATTATTAGCCTTATCTAAAAACCTAGGTGATTCACGTTATGTTTATCCGATTTCGTTTACTGGCGGGCTTGGTGGCCTGCCTGTTTTCCGTCTTGGTACATAGCCAAACATCCCCGCTCTGCCGTTATGCTGACGAGCGGTGCACCGAGTGGGTCCCTCTCGACAATGACCAGAGGGGTCTGATTTATCGCACATTCGCCCTAAACCAGCGTAACGAAGGCATCGAGCACGCCGTGATTGCCATCCACGGTCAGGGCCGTAATGCGGATGGTTATTTTCGGCATGCGTTGGCAGGGGCCTTTCTGGCAGACGCATTACAAAATACCCTAGTGGTGTCCCCTCGGTTTGCGTCGAACGAGGGTAGAAGTTGTCGCGATAAATTGGATTCAAAGGAAGTTGGCTGGGTATGTCTTGGCCCGGCAAGTTGGCGAAGTGGCGGTGAGCAGGCCAATCCTGCCATGAAGAAATTAAATTCATTCGATTTCATGGATGCGATTGTTGCACGCCTATCGGACCGTAACGTATTCCCCAACCTGCGCACGATCGTGATTGCGGGACACTCTGCAGGCGGGCAGTATGTTGGTCGCTATCAAATGGCGAATCGCATTCACGAAAATCTTCGAGAAGAAAAAAATATTCAGATTACTTACGTGACCGGCAATCCATCTTCCTACACTTACCCCGACGCCTTGCGTCCAACCCGCTCCGCCATTCCCGCCAATATTAGTGCGACTGCTCCTGGATATATGCCTGTGCCGTCGGTTAAGCCGCAAGTTCCTTTTGCACCCTACGCTGATGCGGAAGGATGTACAAACTTTAATAGTTGGCCGTATGGCATGGAAAATAAAGTTGGTGCGGCGCGCGACATACCGAATGACAAACTTAAAGAGCATTTAGCGACGCGTCCCATCACATTTTTGATGGGTGAGTTGGATATTCTTCCGTTGTATGGTTTTGATAGTTCGTGCGCTGCAATGGCTCAGGGGCCAACCCGACTAGCCCGAGGCTTTGCCTATGCCAGCTTTGTTAATGAAACGCTTAAGAGCAATCATTCTGCGGTCATGGTGCCCGCGTGCGGCCATGATGCGCGGTGTATGTTTAGTTCCGAAAAGGCGTTGCCGTATCTATTTATTCGTTAACTTTTGATGACATACCCGAACACGAGGACCGAGCGAATAAGACAGCGATTAACAAAATCGGCAGTGTCTAGGCGGCAGGTTGCGTCAAGCTTTTCGCTGTATCCGGGCAGTGTGTATGATCTGCGTCATGCCGAAAAGAACGGAAATCGACCATCCGAATGAGATGATGCCACTTAACGCCATCATAATCATCACGAGATCCCAATTAAGAGGCAAGGGATTAACATCAAAGCCGAGGGTCGTGTATACGCTGCCTGCAAACAGCATTGCCTGATGCACATTTGGGATCAACCCAAAGAGGTTAAGTGCTAATCCCCAAATGTATATTTCCAGCAAGTGGGATAGCGCTAAGATAAATGCCATGACGTAAAAGAGAGCTCGAACCCAGCCATACCGCTTTGCGGCAATGAGTGCGTCGGTGATCTTCTCATACTGATGCGCTATCAAAAACATATAGGCCGCGTGATGAGCAAGAACAATAAAGAGCATGACGCCACCGAAAAGCAAAGCGTCAAAATTAAAAAAGTACTGAGTGGAGTTATTCAACATTGTCGGTTACTTACTAATAGTTAATTGAATTATGGTTGAATCGCAGCGCAGACTATTCGCAGCTTCGTTAAAGACAGCGACGTTACTGTCGGCTGTATGCAAGCAAGCGATTCGCATCGGTTACGGTCTCGATAGAGCTCAGGTGGTCAGGTCTGCGGTAGCGAGTAGAGTGCAGCGAAAGCGTGTGATCACTTGAGGTCTTAAACAGTAATCTATGATCTATTTTAAGGCGAAAATTTTTCTTTGTTGTGATATTTGATTTTCGCGATCTGAAACAACGTCCGAACACATGAAAGTCAGGTAAAACGTATCATTCAATAAAGCTGAAGGAGCGCAGAATCAAGATGGCGAACTTTAAAGAGTACACACCCCCAAAGGTCTGGGCATGGGATCAACCCAGTGGCGGTGCGTTCGCGAGCATTAACCGCCCGA
>CAMBPA010000263.1 GCA_945869355.1 Bordetella parapertussis | reverse complement strand
ATCGAACCATGCAAGGCAGCATCGGCGGGCGCCAAAGTCGCTAAGTCCTCAATAAAATCACCCAAGTGTGAATCGTCATCATCGCCGATCGGTGTTTCCATCGAAATCGGCTCTTTGGCGATCTTCAAGATCTTGCGGATCTTGTCTTCAGGCATGTCCATCTTGGAGGCCAGTGTTGCGGGATCAGGCTCAGCACCTGTCTCCTGCAAAATCTGACGACTAATACGGTTCATCTTGTTAATCGTCTCAATCATGTGCACAGGGATACGAATCGTGCGGGCCTGATCCGCGATCGAGCGCGTGATGGCCTGACGAATCCACCATGTTGCATAGGTCGAGAACTTATAACCACGGCGGTATTCAAACTTATCTACCGCCTTCATCAGACCAATGTTGCCTTCTTGGATGAGGTCCAGGAATTGCAAACCACGGTTCGTGTATTTCTTTGCGATCGAGATCACCAGGCGCAAGTTGGCTTCTGTCATCTCGCGCTTTGCTTTACGGGCTTTCGCTTCGCCAGTCGCCATTTTCTTGTTGACGTCTTTCAGGTCTTTGAGTGGCAAGACCACCCTCACCTGCAAGTCGATCAATTTCTGCTGTAGCTCTTGTACTGCAGGAATATGACGCGTCAGTGTTGGTGCATAGTCAGCACCAGCGGCGACTTCGCCAAGCACCCATTGAAGATTAATTTCGTTACCTGGAAAAACCTTAATGAAGTGCGAACGCGGCATTCCTGCGCGCTCAACGCAAGTATGCAGCACGGCACGTTCAACCTTGCGAACCTCTTCGACCTGCTGGCGCAAGGTGTCAGCCAAACGCTCCACCATCTTGGCGGTAAAGCGAATGCCCATCAGCTCGCTCTGAATGATTTCTTGCGCGGCCATGTAGGGCTTGGAGCGATAACCGTCTTTCTCGTAGGCAGCACGCATCTTCACGAAATGCGTCGCAACGGTTTCAAACTTAACGAGACCTTTAATGCGCAAATCTTCAAGCTGTTTGCTGCTCATGCCGCCCGCTGGACCATCTTCATCCGCTTCGTCAGAAACACCAGCGCCCGCATATTCTGCACCGTCGTCATCAACCAAGCCGTCGACGACCTCATCAATCTGAGCCTGTGCATCGCGTACACGCTGCACGTGGTTCAAGATCTCGTTGATTGTGGTCGGACATGTCGAAATCGCTTTGACCATATCCTTGAGACCACCCTCAATACGCTTGGCGATTTCAATTTCGCCTTCACGCGTTAAGAGCTCAACGGTACCCATCTCGCGCATATACATGCGAACAGGGTCTGTTGTGCGACCAAAATCAGAATCAACCGTGGTCAGCGCCGCTTCGGCCTCGTCCTCGACGTCATCGTCTGAGGTGGCAACCGGTGCGTTCTCACCTAGTAAAAGCGTCTCTGCGTCGGGAGCTTGGTCATAGACCGCGATACCCATATCGCCAAACGTACTAATAATGCCGTCGATCGCTTCGGCATCGACCAAGTCATCTGGCAAATGGTCGTTGATCTCACCATAGGTTAGGTATCCACGATCTTTGCCGAGCTTGATCAACAGCTTCAGACGATTACGACGCGCTTCGTATTCTTCAGGTGTCACGGGGCCACGGGCAATCAGGTCCTTGGCATCACCTTTACCGCGTTTGCCGCGCTTAACAGGCTTGATGTCAGGAATAACTTCGACTTCGTGCTCACCATCACCGGCATCGCCGAAATCACCGTCGCCGTTATTTGGATTTTTGGAGGGACGACCAGGACGTCGCCCCGTTCCACCTGGCGGACGACCCGCCTTCTTGGGTGGAGGCGAACCATCATCAGGAGGAGGCGCCGGTTTAGAAACATCGACTTTGCCGGGCGCCTTCGCCGATACGGGCGCAGCAGGCGCCACGCGATCGAGCGCTGGTTTCGCGAGCGCCGCTTTACCAGCGCCCACCTTGACGGGAGTGACTGGATTTACCGCGGGCTTCGCATCCGCAGCTTTAGGCTCAGTTTTTGAGGTGTCCTTCGAGACGGCCTTCGCGACGGGCTTGACTGGAGTTTTGACAGGCGTTTTAACTGAGGGTTTTGGTGCTGCTTTTGCAACGCCAGCCTTGACAGATGTCTTGGCGGCGGAGGCTTTAGGCACAACGGGTTTTACTTTGCTAGGTGAAGCCGACTTCATTGAATCCTTGACTGATTTAGCGGCAGGTTTTGCCATTTTTGAAACAGGCTTTGCCACTGAAGGCTTGGTCACGGCAGCCTTCACCGCAGGCTTACTTGCCTTGGGGGACTTGGCTGATGACTTCGCCACTGGTTTAGCGACTTTCGCTACGGGCTTTTTAGCCACGGGCTTGACGACCGCTTTTGGTTTGGGCTTTGCCGCTGCCAACGATGTTTTTTTGCCAACGTGCTGAGTCATGATTGCTCTTGTTTGAGTTGTCTGTGAGATGTGCCGAAGCACGAATCTGCCCAAAAAAAACATGCTTGAAGGTCTGCCGCAAACCTTTGGAGCGGCAAACGCCCAACCTGGGCGGCGTCTTAAACCTTTAATTTTAACCGAATCAGTTAGCTTTCACTGACTCGATTACCCTAATTAGACGGGAGATGCGTCCAGAAAGTTCCTGATAATTTTGCTGAGATTGCAAATTATTTAATCCTTCCGCAACCAGCGCCTCTTGTTCGGCCTTTAAGCTTTCCAGTTCAATACGGCGAACAGCATCTTCCCATTCGGCCTGGGGGTTAGGTAAGGTTTCCTGAGCCATTAAATCTGCAGCGACCGAGGCAAGCAATACGCCGAGGTCAGCGCCGGGGTCAGCAACCTGAATCAGCGCCCCCACATGTCGTGCCCCGGTCGACTGGGCCAACACAATTAAATCTCTGACCATTTCAAGATTGGGGCCACGATGAAGAATCTCAAGCTGTTGCTCACCTAAATCATCAATGAGTTCAGGGTGCGTGAGGAATAGGCGTAACAAACGTCGGGCAAGCGGGGTCACTGAACGTCGGCTCGTCCCCGCAGAAGACACGCCAGGCGCTCGACCGCTTGATCGTGCCCCAAACACCGGACGCCCTGACTGCGGCTCTCCTAAAGACGACTCATACGCGCCCGGCTCTTGTCCCCGAGACGCTTGATCAACCAAGCGATTGCCTTGAGCACTCCCTGATCTGTCCGCACCCGCTCGAAAACCATTTGCATTGGGCAAGCCCGCCATTGTCGGCGGCGGTAACTGAGCCATCAACTGAGACAATTCTTCCGGTGTCAGTTGCACCAGACGCGCCAGCTCATTTTGCAGTTGAATTTTGAGCGTAATCGGGGGCACTTGCGCTAAAAGCGGTCGAGCCTCATGGACCAGGGCCGAGCGCCCCTCCACTTCTATCATCGCGTGTCTCGACGCCACCTCATTGAGAAAAAATGTAGAGAGCGCGTCTGACTCTTTAAGACT
>CAMBPA010000262.1 GCA_945869355.1 Bordetella parapertussis | reverse complement strand
ACGCCAAGGATTGGACCAACGGCCTTCTTCCAATCAGCAGAGCAGGTTGGGTTGGTCTTGTCACAAACAGGTGCCCATGCAGGGAAGGAAAGTTTGTCAACGACGCTTCCGACAAGCTTGATATCTGCAGCGGATACTTTAGCGGTAGTGACTTTAAATTTCTTGCCTGTCGTACATGGGTCTGTACCTTCGTTACAGCGCAGCGCGTCTTGATATAACTCTTCTGAGTACTTCCAGATATCGTTGTTCAACTCAGTAAATGCTGCCTGCAGCGTAGCCTGCTGTGTTGGGTTCAAACGATTCCAGGTTTTGAGTGAGATGGCGTAGCCGTTAAAGCCCATTTGAAAGCCAAGCGGCAACTGATGCGTGACGATTTCAGTCCAAGATGCTGAGTTGGCGGAACTTGGGCCAGTCACTGCGCAGTCCACAACGCCTAGTGAGAGCGCTTGGTGAACATCGCTAAAGCCCATCGGCACAGGTGTTGCACCGAGTGATTCTAGGAACTTTGCCATAATTTGGTCCGTCACGCGAACTTTCATGCCTTTCACATCAGACAGTTGAGCAATCGGCTTCTTACAGAACAGCATCTGGGGGCCAAAGGGCCAGTGTCCCAACAACTTGATACCGAATTGCTTTTGTAGGCGCGCGTCCAGTAGCGGTGCCCAGGCATCAGCAGCTTTGCGGCTCGTGGGGTAATCAGGACTGCCGCCCACCAAGTCCAAGCCAATCAGAGAGGGCTCGTCGCGTGAGTTTTGTGAGAATCGTAAAGAGACAATGTCAAAAAGACCGGTCTTCATTACACGAAGCTGTTCCGTATCCTTGATGCCCAGCGTGTCTATTGGCTTATATTCAATAGTGATAGGCAAGCCCGTTTTGGCAGCGAGCTGTTCAAAAAATGGTTGCTCGCGATTCTTTTGAATGTTACCGGTCGCTAATGGCTGACCGATCACTTTCATGGTGATGTTCTGTGCTTGAGCCATTGGCATCGTCAGGACAATACTGCTTAAGGCAAGTGGTGCAAGATATCGTTTAATCAAAGACATAATGAACTCCGGTAGGTGCAGGGAATATTGCTAATAACCCATTGCGCGAGGCAAGGTTGTCACAATCGCAGGGAAAAACAAACACAGCAAAAGAACGGCATACATCAAAGCAACAAAAGGCCAAATATTTATGACGAGTTCACGCATACGAATACCCGTCACTCCACAGACAACGAACAGGACGACGCCCACTGGTGGGGTGAGCATGCCAATCACGAGGTTGAGTACGAAGAGAAAACCGAAGTGCAGTGGGTCAATCCCATACTGAATGGCAATTGGGTGCAGTAGGGGGACCAGCATGATGTAGGCAGAGTTTGACTCGAGGAACATGCCTACAATGAACAGCAATACCGCTACGAGTAAAAGATACACAATCGGATCTTTTGTAATGCTGAACAAGAGCTCGGATAGCTTCTGTGGCATCAGATCGACTGTCATCAAGTACGTAATAACTGACGCGAAGGCAATGAGTGCACCCACCACAGCGGTGGTAATCGCAGCGCGTATGATGATACCAGGGAGGTCAGAGAGCTTTAGAGTGCGCGTAACAAAAAACCCTAAAATTAATGCGTAGACAACCGAGATTGCAGAACCTTCTGTGGCGGTAAAGGCGCCAGCAATAATTCCACCGATGATCAGCAAGGGCATAAACAAGACGATGGCGGAACGACGCGTTTCTTGTAATAAGCGCTTGAACTGAAACGGTTCGCCCGTCGTGTGCCAGCCTCGCTTGGTGACAATCCAAGAGCATAGAGCCATAAAACCGATCGTAATGAGAATGCCCGGAACAACGCCAGCCATAAACATTCCGCCGACGGATACCGAGGGCCCCGCCATGAAGGCGTACACAATCATCGCCGCTGAGGGGGGAATGATAGGGCCTAGATTCGCCGCGGCGGCAACGATGGCACTGGCAAAGCCCTTGTCATAAATCTTGGATAAAGACGGAACCAGAATGGCTGAGAGCGCGCTCGCGTCGGATACTGCTGTGCCAGACACAGTGGCCAGTCCTGCGCCGGAAAGCATAGTCACGTGGGCTAGGCCACCGCGCACGCGACCCACGAGCGAGTTGGCAAACGAGATCAAGCGTTCAATGATCCCCGCTTTAATCATTAACTCACCTGACAACATAAAGAATGGAATGGCCATCAGCGGAAACGAGTTCACTGAATACATCATCCGCTGAGGAATAATCGAGATGTCGATTCCGGACAGCCAGATTGCGATAATGGAGCTCAATCCCATTGCGAATGCAATCGGCAGGCCCATTAAGGCAACCGCCATGAAACCAATGACGACAAAGGTGCTCATTCGGCGTCTCCTACTTGTTTGCTAGGTGGGTCGGTGAGTGCGATTCTCGTTAAATGCATGCCCGTGTACAGCATGCCGATCCCGACTGCTACAAAAAAATACGCCACACTGATGTCCAGTGTGGCCATTTTCTCGTCCCACTGATCTTTGCACAGCTCTACACAAGACCAGGCGATCGCATAGCAAAGTGCGGCACAAATAGCTGCGGTCAATTTTCTGATGAGGCGTTGCTGGAATGCTGAGAACTTATCCACGAACAGATCGATGCCGATATGCGCCCCTTGGGCAGCAGCAAGAGGGATCGATAAAAATACCACCCAGACAAACGCTAAGCGGCCAGACTCGTCAGCCCAGTCGATCGACATGTTTAGGCCATAACGCAGCGCGACCTGCGCGGACACAATACCAACCATAAAACTAAATATCAGAACGACGGCCGCAATAAGAGTGAAATCCAGTGCGCGAAATACTTTTCCAAGTATTGAGCTTGTGTCATAGGGGATTGGAATTGCACTCATGATCGCGATCCGTCGTTACAGGTCTCTATTTAGAAGTTTCAGCGAGAACTTGATTAACGAGATCTGCGCCGGCGCGTTTCTTGACGCTTTCAACGACCGAGGCCGTCAGCTTACGCATCTGCTCAAACGTCTCGGCCGGGATTTCGGTATAGGTCATCTTGGCCTTGAGGTTCGCAAGTGATTTCTGCTCATCTCCGGCGGCAAGATTGCGTTGGTAAGCAACTGTGGTTGCCATTGCTTGCCGCACCGCAGTTTGATTTGCAGGACTCATTTTGTCGAAGACGCGCTTGCTAGCGACCACAACAATAAAGTCAAAAAAGTGCGAAGAGTTCGATAGGTGTCTTTGCACTTCGGCAAAACGGTTGGCATCAATCACTGTATAGGGATTTTCTTGGCCGTCGACAACTTTTTGCTCGAGTGCTGAATACAGCTCCTTTACATCCATTGCAATCGGGTTTGCACCCAATGCCCTAAATGAAGCGAGGTGCGTCTCATTGGGTTGCATACGAATCTTCATGCCTTTCAAGTCATCGACTGATTTGATAGGTCCTTTGCTGTTA
>CAMBPA010000261.1 GCA_945869355.1 Bordetella parapertussis | reverse complement strand
GCCGATGGTGGACTGTGAAATCCAGGCATTACACCAGCCTGTTGAAATCCGGCGAACGTAAACACCCGCCGGCTCTTACAGCCCACGCCTTCTAGGTGGCTTGCGCCAACATCATCTGCGCGGCTTTTTCAGCGATCACCATCGTCGGTGAGTTGGTGTTGCCCGAGGTAATCGTTGGCATGATCGAGGCGTCCGCCACACGCAAGCCTTGAATGCCGTACACACGCAAATTTGCGTCCACGACAGCCATCGAATCTTGGCCCATCTTACAAGTACCCACTGGGTGAAAAATCGTGGTGCCGATTTCACCTGCAGCTTTCGCGAGCGCTTCTTCGGTATCCTCTGTGATGCCGGGCTTGACCTCTTCGGGCTTAAACCGTGCGAGCGCTGATTGATGAACGATGCGTCGCGTCAAGCGAATGCTATCGGCCGCAACATGGCGATCTTCAGCTGTCGACAAATAGTTCGCCAGGATTTCAGGATGCTGCGCCGTATCGGGTGAGGTGATGTTGACGTGCCCACGACTGGTTGGTCGCACGTTACAGATCGATGCGGTGAACGCAGGAAAACTGTGCAGGGGCTCACCAAAGCGCTCGAGCGACAGGGGCTGCACGTGATATTCCACATTGGCACGTGTTTGTTCGGGTCCGGATTTTGCAAAGACGCCCAGTTGTGATGGCGCCATACTCATTGGGCCGCGACGGGTGAGCATATATTCGAGCCCGATCATCGCCTTGCCCCACCACGAATTCGCAAGCGTATTAAGAGTGCGTGTGCCTTGTACGCGATAGATCATGCGCAACTGCAAGTGGTCTTGCAGGTTTTGGCCAACTCCTTCTAACGCATGCACGGCGGGGATACCCAACGAGCCAAGCAGCGCGGCGGGACCAACACCCGAGGCTTGCAATAGTTGCGGCGTGCCGATTGAACCGGCAGCCATCACGACCTCGCGATGTGCACGCGCGATGTGCTGCTCGCCGTCTTTCAGAAACCGCACACCCGTGCAGCGCTTGCCTTCAAATTCAAGCTTGGTGGTGCGTGCGCCTGTCAGCACGGTCAAGTTTGTACGGTGCTTAATGGGGCGCAAATACGCCTTCGATGCACTCCAACGAAAACCGGAACGTTGATTGACCTCAAAGTAGCTGGCACCTTCGTTATCCCCACAATTAAAGTCTGTGGTGGAGGGGATGCCTGCCTGATTGGCTGCATCGCGAAACGCGTCTAGGATCTCCCACGACAAGCGCGCGGGCTCAACGCGCCATTCGCCCCCCGCGCCATGGAACTGACTTTCGCCACCATGGTGATTTTCCATGCCCTTAAAAAGGGGTAGCAAGTCTTTCCAGCCCCAGCCGGGATTGCCTTGGGCCTCCCAGCCATCGTAATCAGCACTCTGGCCACGCATATAAATCATGCCGTTGATCGACGAGCATCCACCCAATACGCGGCCGCGGGGATAGCCGAGCTCACGGCCATTTAGTCCTGGATCAGCCTTGGTGCGGTAACACCAGTCGGTTCGCGGGTTGCCGATGCAGTACAAATATCCGACGGGGATGTGAATCCAGTGCCAATCATCCTTGCCTCCGGCCTCAAGCAACAGCACGCGGTTTTTGGGATCGGCCGACAAGCGGTTGGCCAGCACACAGCCTGCCGAACCTGCACCAACGATGACGTAATCAAAGTCGAGTGAATGGGGTGTTGTCATGATGTTGTCTGCTCTTATTTATTTTTTATAAACCGTGTGCATGTAAATATCGCACAAGACTTGCATCCCTGCCTGATCTTCTGCGTCAAACCTTGCGGGAACTGGGCTATCCAGATCCCACACCCCTACTAGCTGCGCTTGCCAGAAAAGAGGAATGACGAGCTCGGAGCGCGAGGCCGCATCACAGGCGATATGGCCAGGAAACGCATGTACATCCGCGACACACTGCGCCTGACGGGTCGTCGCAGCCGCGCCACAAACACCTTTGTTGAGCGCAATGCGCAAACAAGCGGGTTTGCCTTGAAACGGACCGAGTACGAGCTCGGTCCCATCATAAAAATAGAAACCGGCCCAGTTCAGATCACTGAGCGCGTGCATCACAAGCGCCGCCATATTTGCTGCGTTGGCGATGCGATCTGTCTCGCCCTCCATCAGGGCGCGCGCCTGCTGGGCAAGCTGGCGGTATTGCTCTGTCTTGGACAAGTGCGCCAACGATGCAGTTGCGAACATGAAGGGAGCCGAGGGTGAATGGTGATGGAATGCATTTTAGCGAAGCGCGTTAGTCCACGCGCTTCAACCTGAAGGGCTAATTACCCGATGAATAGGGGGGGGTTGGACAGCTTGCCTGTGGAGGGCCATAATATGGACTATTGCCAGTCCATATTATGAACCATCAAATGACTCCGCCGACAGCCGCCATCAAATCAGGCACACAAGTTGTGCAACGGGTCGCCGCCTTGTTGCGCAGTGTATCGGCACGTAACCGCCTTGGTGCCCGCCTGATTGATCTTTGCACTGAGGTCAATATCGAGCGCCCAACGGCCCACCGAATTTTGCAGGGACTCGTCTCTGAGGGCTTGATTCGTCAGGACGAAACAACCAAGCGATATTTTCTAGGCAGCATGATCTATGAGATGGGGCTTGCGGCAAGCCCGCGTACAAATATGCGCGACTTATGCCACGCACATCTCCAGCAAATTGCACAAACGACCGGCGATACGGTTTTTCTGACAACGCGTGCGGGTTTTGATGGGGTCTGTATTGACCGCGCAGAGGGCGCGTTCCCGATCAAGGTTTTTGTACTGGAAGTTGGGCGCAGGCGCCCACTGAATATCGGTGGCGGTGCGTTAGCGATTCTGAGCTTTTTGGACGACAACGAAATCGAACGCATTCTGAGCATCAACAAAGAGCGTTGCGCCGAGAAGTTTCCGAACTACTCCGAAGCGGAGGCCCGTAAGGTCATTGCACGTGCGCGCGCACGTGGCCATGTCATTAGTGATGTGATTGAATTACCCGGCGTGCGCACCATCGCATTCCCGATCTTCGATAAAAACAACCACCCCGTGGCCGCCATCAGCGTGGCCACGCTAAGCCAACGCATGGACAAAGGTCGCAGCGACCTCGCGGTCTCTTGCATTACCAAAGCAATCGAGCAAATTCAACCTACGCTTCTGACAATGGAAGACGGCGATTAGGCGAAAAAATGAATAAGACGCTCAAGATCCAATACTGACTTAAAATCAATCTTGAACTCAAACACGCACCCGTGATCATCTATGGCCATCGCGCTTGACCTTTCTTCGCTCTCAAACGCCGTCGGTAAATTAGACGAAGGGCTAACGCGCTATCGCGCCAACCTTTCCGACGCTCAACTGCGCGATGGGCTGATACAGCGGTTCGAATTTACATACGAAATCAGCCACAAGATGCTCAAGCGGTATCTGGAGATGAGC
>CAMBPA010000260.1 GCA_945869355.1 Bordetella parapertussis | reverse complement strand
AACACGCGACCAACCCATCCACCACTTTGCCACAACTTCAGGCATAGCGATCGGTGAACCAGGTTCGGGTTCCAACGTCCTCGTACGGGATATTCTCAGCTATGGAGAGCCGAGCGTACCCAATCATTACAAACTACTGGAATGGTCGTATGTGAAAGCGGTTGAGGCTTTGTTATCTGGTGAGATCACGGCGATGATGGCTGTCGATGGGATTGATTCGATCTTTATCAAGAGGCTCTTGGCCGATCCCACCATACGGATAGCACACTTTCCACTTGCCCCCGGATACGCCAGACGCTTGCCCCAGCTAGAGCTTGTTTCAATTCCACGCGGATCGTTTGCTAACACACCCATTTCTCCACCAATCGACATCCAAATGGTTGCGACGAGCCTCACATTAATTGTAGAAAAAAAATTAAACCCAGCTATACAACTTCTATTTTTAATGGCAATTGATAGCCTCGCAGATACACGAGATCAGTTTTTCTCCAATTCAGATGAGTTCCCATCACATAAAGACACCAGCATTTCTTTAGCGCCTCTCGCTAAACAGTATGTCACGCAAGGCCCTCCAGATGCGTTGAACTATGTCGGTTTTATATTAGCCAGCTTAGTCGATCGGATTTGGTTTTTTGTTCTGAGCGCACTCGCAATCTTTTATCCCTTGTATCGTCTGATTCCAAACTTTCGTACGACACTTGGAAATATAAAGGTCGGCGATGCACAAGAAATGCTCTACCTCATACAAGAACGTTTTACGCAGGCTCAAACGCAGGCTGAGTTTGATGTCGTGATGCAAGACTTTATGACACTTCAAGAAGAAGTCGCGCTATGGATACCGCGCATTAGTGTCCCAGCCTACTATCAGATTTTGCGGCCAGTAGAGCATGTAAAAAAAATAGCCGCTGACCGCCAAGAGTTTCTGAAACGAAACATATCCAGCTCTTCTTAACTAGATCCGGCGCCTTACGCCGGTGAGCTTGGTAAAAGTGAAACCTATAACATATACCGGATAGTGATGGCAATTTGTAAAATTGTGGGGTATAAACAAACAACAAATATTTCGGAGAGACTCATGCGTTTTTTTTCTAGCACTACCCGCTCCATCCTCGCTGGAGCCGCATTAGCGACAACCTTCATTAGCACGGCTTCTGCGCAGGCTGATTACCCTAATCGCCCAGTGTCTGTCGTCGTTCCACAAGCGACAGGCGGTGCTAACGACACGATTGCACGCATTGTGGCCGCCAAGTTAAGCGAAGTACTCGGCCAACAGTTTGTTGTCGAAAACCGCCCCGGTGCAGGTGGCAATATCGGTACCGCGGCCACAGCCAAAGCCAAGCCTGATGGCTACACGCTTTTGCTCACGACAAACAGCACACAAGTGATCAACCCTTGGCTCTACAAGACAACGGGCTTTGATCCAATCAAGGACTTCACCCCTGTCGGTCTAGTTGCCAGTGCCGGCTACGTGCTCGTGGTCAACTCTGCTTTCCCAGCCAACAATGTGAATGAACTCATCGCGCAAGCGAAAGCCAATCCCGGCAAGATCAACTATGCCTCAGCAGGCAATGGCACGCTCAATCATTTGATCGTTGAGATGTTCAAGCAGAAAGTCGGCATCGATATGCAACATGTACCGTATAAAGGTGCTGCTGCGGCCGCTACGGACGTAGCCGGCGGTCAGGTTCCGGTTTCAGTCCAGAGCGCGCCCTCCTCCTTGGCTTTGCTCGCCTCAGGCAAGATCAAGGCCTTAGCCGTCACGAACGAAAAGCGCATTGCTGCCCTGCCCAATACGCCATCCATTAGCGAGACCATTCCCGGTTTCGGCTCAACACCGTGGTACGGCATTTTGGCGCCGGCTGGCACACCAGCGGCTATCGTTGACAAACTCAATGCCGCGATCAAAACCGCCTTGGCAGATAAGGACGTTCAAGGCAAACTAATCAAGCAAGGCTGCGATCCCTTACAAAACACGCCACAACAGTTCGCCGCGCTGATCAAGAATGACCTTTCAACTTGGGAAAAAATCGTTAAAGATTCTGGCGCACGAGTAGATTAAGCGTTTACACGCTAAGCATCATTTGCTGGTCGCAGAGCATTGCCAAGCGGTGATGCTCTGCGCACAACGCCAGGAAAAATACTTGTTATACATTTTGCTGCACATCAATCGGCAGCATTCGTCCATCTCTCACTAAAGAGACTTCGCCAGCCCGTCCCGCTGCGTCACATCGACTGCCGCTCCTTCGTTGCGGGCGAGGCACGCGTCTTCTCCGAAAAACACGAGTTCGATCTGCATTCCCTCAGGGTCTCTGAGAAATAATTGATGCATTTCTCGCTCAGGCACACCGAACTCGGTAAAGGCAACCCCACAGCGCTGCAGTCGCGCACGCGTAGCTTCTAGATCATTCGCTTTGAAGGCGATATGGTCAAACGCATCGCTGCTCTGGCCAACCGGTACACGCCCCGTAGAAATATGCACAACAGCGCGTCCACCCAAATACATCCAGGCACCGGGACGAGTGAAAGGCGGTCGCACCCCTTCCGTCAGCCCCAGCACCTCGGTATAAAAACGCCTCATCTGCTCAAGGTCACTCGTCGTGACGTTGACATGGTCGACATCCAAAATTGCCATGGCTGCTTCCTCGCTTGGGGACTTCCCTAGCATCAGACAAAAATACCTTGTTATCCGCTTATGCGGTCTAGTATAAGATCGCTAGACACCTTAAAAACATAGCCGCCTCAAGAAAATGACCTCAAACACCCCAATTCTAGACAAACCACTGCCTTATGGGCGCCCCATTACGCTCGAGCGAGCAAAAAAAATGATGCTTGCAGCCGAGGGGGAGGCGACAAAAAATCAATGGCCGGTCGCCATCGTGATTGCGGATTCTGCCGGCAGCTTGGTGCTGGCTCAGCGCCTTGATCACACACAACATTCAAGCATGGCGATTGCGACCGGCAAGGCGTTAACCGCGGTGAACTTCCGTCGACCAACCAAAATGTTTCAAGATGGGATTGCCGCGGGTGGCGAGGGCTTACGTTTCATGGCAGTGCCAGGTGTCACTCCGCTCGAGGGTGGGTTCCCCATCATCGACAATGGGGAAGTGATCGGGGGGATTGGGGTCTCTGGCGTGCTGTCGCACCAAGACGCTCAAGTCGCTCAGGCGGGAATGGCGACACTCCGGTAAAGATTTAAGAGAAAGGTCGGAAAACCCGACGGGATGAAGCAGTTGTAATAGTTGTGTTTATTTAGAACCATAAAAACCAGGAGACGATAATCATGCTGTCAACAATCGTAAGAACCTTAGGCATCGCCGTATTAGGAGCCGCTCTGGCTGGGCCAGCCATTGCTCAAACTAACTTTCCCAGCAAGCCTGTAAAAATCGTGGTGCCTTTCACCGCCGGCAGTCAAGTTGATATCGTTGCGCGTGAACT
>CAMBPA010000259.1 GCA_945869355.1 Bordetella parapertussis | reverse complement strand
CAGACAAGGACTTGGCCTTAGATCGAACCATGATTCCGCTTGGTTCATGCACGATGAAGCTCAATGCAACCGTTGAGATGATCCCGGTCACTTGGCCCGAGTTTGCATTGATTCACCCCTTTGCGCCGGCTGATCAAACCAAGGGCTATCAGCAGATGATTGAGCGCTTGTCTAAGGACCTTTGCGAAATTACTGGTTATGACGCAATCAGTTTGCAGCCGAACTCTGGTGCGCAGGGCGAATACGCAGGTCTGCTCGCGATTAGAGCCTATCACCGCGCGAACGGTCAGCATCAGCGTGACGTCTGTTTGATTCCCTCTTCTGCTCACGGTACAAACCCTGCGTCCGCGAACATGGTGGGCATGGAAGTTGTGGTGGTGGCGTCGGACTCCAACGGCAACGTCGATCTTGAGGACCTCAAAGCGAAGATTGCCAAAGTAGGCGATCGGCTAGCGGCTCTGATGGTGACGTATCCGTCGACACACGGCGTCTTTGAAGAGTCCATCACCAGCATTTGCGACATGATTCACGCAGCGGGTGGCCAAGTGTATATGGACGGTGCCAACATGAACGCCATGGTCGGCGTGGCTCAGCCAGGAAAATTTGGCGCGGATGTGTCGCATTTGAATCTGCATAAGACCTTCTGCATTCCACACGGCGGAGGTGGACCGGGTGTGGGACCTGTCGGAGTGCGCAGCCATCTCGCTCCCTTCTTGCCTGGTGTGGTGGGTGAGCAAGGTACGATGCTTCAAGGTGCCGCGGTGGGCCCTGTCTCTGCCGCACCGTTTGGTTCCGCCAGTATCTTGCCTATCCCCTTTGTATATATATCTTTAATGGGCGCCGAAGGCTTGCGTCGCGCCACGGAGGTCGCAATCCTGAGCGCGAACTACGTCGCGCGCAAGCTCATCGGGCACTTTCCTGTGCTGTACGCCGGCCGCAATGGTCGTGTGGCGCACGAATGCATCTTGGATATACATGACATTAAGGAGTCCTCGGGCGTGACCGCCGAGGACATCGCTAAGCGTTTGATGGACTACGGCTTTCACGCCCCGACCATGAGCTTTCCTGTGGCGGGTACCTTGATGGTTGAACCAACCGAGTCAGAGGGGCTCGCTGAGTTAGATCGTTTTGTCGATGCCATGATTGCTATCCGCGCAGAGATCGCACAGATCGAGCGTGGCGAAAGAGATCGTGCCGATAACGTGCTGAAGAATGCACCGCATACGGCCAAGATGCTTTTGGCAGAGGAATGGCATCATGACTATCCACGACAGCAGGCTGCATATCCTCTTGCGAGTTTGCGCGATGCAAAATATTGGCCGCCAGTTGGTCGCGTGGATAATGCTTGGGGCGATCGTAATTTAGTGTGCGCGTGTTTGCCGATCGAAGCCTATGCCTAAGATGTCTATGCTTGCTTGTTAAAGAAATAACCCGCCAGGTGGCGGGTTATTCTTTTTGACAGGCTGAGCGCTTAAATCTATTTTCCTACTTTCGAGATGGTTGTTGAAAACTCGCGCAATAGTTTAAAAAAGTTATCGACCATTGATTCCAGCGCATCGCGTTCGATGCCCCCGTAAGCGCTGATATCCATTTCCAGTACCGCTTGCTCTGCATCGTTCAGCAGGGCGCGTGCCCAACGATTGCGCTGATTCCACTCGTTGATTGCACTCAACGCAATCTGTGGATTTTTCGGGAAGGTGGCACGCATCAATACATCCTCGCACGTGCGGTCGTCACCACAACCTAGGAAGATGAATTCAATTTTTTCGGCGCCAGTTTTGGCCGTACCAATCTTGAGCACACGATCGCCGTTCTTATCGCGACTCTCGTCGTAACTGAAGTCAGAAGCGCTTAATAGACTGGTCAGCACCGCCGGATCAAGATGTTTGATGACCGCGCTCTCATCCGGCGCTTCTTGCGACGCGGGAGATCGCTCAGCGAGCCATCCGGTGGGGAGCGTTGTGCGCAGCCATTTGGCAAATGGTTCGCCAGGCATGCGCTGGCCATTTAATCGAAAGTCTCCGTCCTGAATATTGAAATGCGCAACAAGCTTGTTGTTTTGTGCGCGACCGAGTTTGAGTTGAAAGGCTTGGTCAAGTACTTTACGCGTTTCTTGATCTGCTTTGGTTTTTATCTGAGTCGGATTGGCCCCCGGCGTCTGAAGAGCTTGAGCGAACGCAGTATTGAGCATGGGCGTCGATAGGCTGAGGGTCGCATCGAGTTCCTTGAGAGGCGTGCCTTGTAAGCCGATACCGCCAGGGTTGATTTCCGAAGGGTTAAGCGTAAATGCCAGCGATAGTTGGCTGCGGCCTTGACTCGTTTTCCAACTGAGCGGACTTAGGCTTAGCGTGGGACTCGTTTTACTTAAGGTTGCGATGTGTTGCCAAAATTTCTTTGTGTCGGTCGCGGCCGCTGACTGATTCTCGCTGCTACCAAGTAGCTTTCGCAGAAAATAACTATCCCGCAAGTCGACTAAAGACCGTAGCGCGCTCCCGTTGAGCTTTTCATACCCAAGAGACAAGGCGAATTCTCCCCAAGCCTTATCGTTCAGTCGCAGTGCACCGATCTCCGCCGTCGTGATGCCCCCTAGCAAGTCGTTTGCTTCACGCAAGTCGCTACGCATCACAAGCTTTTGTAACCCGAGGCTTGAGGCGTCGAGCGAAGCCCAGCTTAGACTGCCTATCCGCACATCACGCGTTCCGATTTGCATGCCAGTTTTTGTGGCGCGGGTGTCTGTTGACCAGTGCAAGCCTTTGACCTCTAGCGCTAGCTTCCCATCACTGAGCGTTAGACCGTCGAGGCTACTATTACTTTTAAAGAAGCTGAAACTGGGTCCAATACGCGCCGAAAATTCTGCGGCGCCGAGTTTTAAGCGCAGAGTGTCTTGGGTGTAGTCAAAGGGCAGGACTGTCCATCGAACGGTCGCGACACCCTCGCGCGTGACGTACGTGGTGCCCGAAACAGGAGAGCGTCCGCCCGTGGAGGTAAACAAGGCCTCGGTCGTCGAATTGTTCAGCACGGTTGTTTGAATGACTGCGCCCGTGCGCGAGAAGTCTCCGCGCTGGATGCGCGACCAAGGCAAGGGCCCGTGTTCTATTTGATTCGACCAAAGAATTTCACGACGCTCAGCTTGCTTGTCCTGCTTAGTGAGTGTCAGCGCATAGATGGCACGACTAGAAAATATGCCACGCTCATAGCTGCGCAAGGACATCTGTGCCTGATCAGTCCAGCTGCGAGCCAAAGAGACATTGATTGATTCAGCCGCTGCCTTGGATTGTCCTTCGATATGCACGCCAGCGTACCAACTTAACCCGGGGTATACAACCGCTACGGCGGCGACTACGCCCGCTGCAACGATTTGTTTTTTCTTCATGACGATGGCGTCCGTAGTGCGGGTTGTATTAATTGACGGGATCCGTGCGACGATCGTACTGCACAATGTCGTAGGCAAGGCCGTTTTCAGGCGGATGGCTG
>CAMBPA010000258.1 GCA_945869355.1 Bordetella parapertussis | reverse complement strand
CTAAATTGTACTCGGTCATGTTAGAGCCCTTCAAATTTCAATAATGCCTGTACATCTGCGTGACAAATGAGATCTCCTCGCTCGTCCGTCACGCCCATCTTCTTGAGCCACGCTTCGAATTCTGGTGCAGGTCGTTTGCCCAACACTCGCCGTATATACAAGGCATCGTGAAACGAGGTGCTTTGATATCCCAGCATGATATCGTCCGAGCCAGGCACACCCATGATGTAGTTGATACCTGCCACGCCCAGTAGCGTAAGCAAGGTATCCATATCATCCTGATCTGCCTCGGCGTGATTGGTGTAGCAAATATCAACGCCCATCGGTAACCCGAGCAACTTACCGCAAAAGTGATCTTCCAAGCCAGCGCGGATGATCTGCTTCCCGTCATAGAGATATTCAGGTCCAATAAAACCTACAACGCTATTCACAAGAAGAGGTTTAAATCTGCGCGCCAAACCGTAGGCCCGCGCTTCGATGGTTTGTTGATCAACGCCGTGATGTGCGTTCGCGGATAACGCGCTACCTTGACCCGTTTCAAAATACATCACGTTATTACCTACAGTACCTCGACCCAAAGACAACGCAGCGTCATGAGCCTCTTCCAACAAAGCAACACTCACACCAAAACTACGATTCACTCCCTCTGTTCCACCAATCGACTGAAAGACGAGGTCGACAGGTAGCCCACCCTCGATTGCCTTTAGTGTCGTCGTCACATGCCCAAGGACGCAAGTTTGAGTAGGAATATCAAATTTTTGACGCACTTTATCTAACAACAAAAGGATACGGCTCGTTTCGCGTAGATTATCCGAGGCGGGATTCACGCCAATGACAGCGTCTCCTGCACCATTCAGTAAACCGTCGATGATCGAGGCTCCCACCCCTCGCACGTCATCCGTGGGGTGGTTGGGCTGCAACCTGACTGACAGGCAGCCATCTAGTCCCAACGTATTCCGAAATCGAGTGACTACCCGACACTTTGCACTCACCAAAATCAAGTCTTGATTTCTCATGAGTTTGGAGACCGCCGCCACCATCTCAGGCGTTAACCCCCGAGCGATCTGGCTTAGATCTTCTGTCCCCACCGCGTCGGAGAGCAGCCAATTGCGCAAGTCTCCAACAGTCAGACCTGAAATGCGTTTAAACGAATCGGGTTGGTGATCATCCAAGATCACACGCGTGACCTCGTCCTCTTCGTACGGGATAAGCGGCTCATCAAGAAATCGTTTCAGCGGCACTTCAGCGAGAATGAGCGCTGCGGCAATTCGTTCCTCCGAGGTAGCAGCCGCCACACCCGACAAACAGTCTCCAGACCGCAAGGGGCTCGCCTTGGCCATCAAAGACCTTAAGTCCGCAAACACATAGCTGCGTGAACCCAATGATGTTCTAAAACCCATGGCAGTCCCAAGTGCAATCCTGTCGGTTCAAAGAGCAATGATACCCGTCAATTATTTTCAAACCTCTTCCAAAATGCAGACGCAGGAGAATCAGGGTTATCCCTGCGTCTACTGACAACACACCTCGGGCGAGCCACATATTTCCAAAATAACGAACTCTGCCCTAGCAAATGACGAATACCCCTCTCGAAGGAAAAAATCTACTATTCATTATCATTGAGCAAATACGCATTGCGTTGCGCAATGCAGCATGTCGAATGCGTTAAGGTAATGATCAACCGATTTACAGGAGAGCAGGGATGAGCGGAATGTTGGCAGGTAAAGTGGCAGTCGTGACGGGTGCAGGCGGTGGAATTGGACGAGGCATTGCGCTGGCGATGGCCGCTGCCGGTGCAAAGGTTGTTGTCAATGACATCGGCGCGAGCCTAGCCGGAGAAGGGACAGGCGCAGGCCCCGCTCAAACCGTGGCCGACGAGATCATCAAAGCTGGCGGGCAAGCTGTACCGAATACAGACAGCGTTGCGACACGCGCGACAGCAAACAACATCATCGAGACCGCGGTCCAGACGTTTGGTCGCATCGACATTGTGGTCAATAACGCCGGCAACCTGCGTGATCGCGTATTCCACAAAATGAGTGAAGAAGAATGGACGCAAGTCATTGACGTCCACCTCAACGGTACTTTTTTTGTGAGCCGTGCCGCAGCAAACTACTACCGCGAACAAGAGTCCGGAGCCTTTGTGCACATGACATCAACGTCGGGGTTAATCGGCAACCTTGGTCAGGCCAACTATTCCGCTGCCAAATTAGGGATTGCTGCGCTGTCTAAGTCGATCGCTTTAGATATGGCGCGCTACCACGTGCGTTCAAACTGTATCGCCCCGTTTGCCTGGAGCCGCATGACAAGCTCTATTCCCGCGAATACGGACGAGGAAAAAGCGCGTGTGTCCAAACTGCAAAAAATGGAAGCTAATAAGATTGCACCTATGGCGGTTTACTTGGGTAGTGAAAGAGCCAGCGAAGTCACCGGCCAAATCTTTGGTGTGCGCGCAAATGAAATTATGCTGTTCAGTCAGCCTCGTCCCATACGCTCCGTTCACATGAGCACAGGCTGGACACCCGAAGCCATTGCTGACATTGCAGCACCTGCGATGAAGCACCATTTCATGGCACTCGAGCGCTCACCCGATGCGATTGACTGGGATCCGATCTAATCATGGATTATCAGCTCATTAAAAACTGGAAGTTTCCAGAGGTTGATCGAACCTACACCGAGAACGACTGCATGCTCTACGCGCTCGGCATCGGGTTTGGTCAAGAGCCCACCAACCCTGACCACTTGAAATACGTCTACGAACAAAACCTTCAGACCTTTCCCACGATGGCCGTGGTGCTGGGCTACCCAGGCTTTTGGATGAAAGACCCCAAGGCAGGCATTAATTGGGTCAAGCTCGTGCATGGTGAACAACGGTTGACCATCCATCGCCCGCTACCGTCCGCCGGACGCGTCATTGGACGTATACGCATTACACACGTTATTGATAAAGGCGCGGACAAAGGCGCTTTGGTTGTGAGCGAGCGCACCTTACACGACGCTAACGGCAATCTTTTGGTGACGATCGGCTCAACGACTTTTTGCCGTGGCGACGGGGGCTTGAGTCACTCGGATGAAAGCCCTGCGGCGCTCGAGGCAACGCCTGACCGTGCACCAGACATGACATGCGCGATTCCAACTCTGCCACAGGCGGCATTGATCTATCGCTTGTGTGCGGACAACAATCCTCTACATGCAGACCCAGCCGTTGCCTCAAAAGCAGGCTATCCACGCCCAATTTTGCACGGCCTATGCACCTATGGCGTGGCAGCACGCGCAATCGTGCAAGCGGTCTGTGGCAACGATGCCTCAAAACTTACTGCACTGCATACACGCTTCTCCTCCCCCGTATTCCCCGGTGAAACCTTGGTGTGCGAAATTTGGAAAGATGGCCAAGAGGCGGTTCGCTTTAGAGCCAAAGTCGCAGAGCGCGATGTCGTCGTCTTGAGTCACGGCTTTGCTGGAATCAAAGCATGACCCAGAGTGCTTC
>CAMBPA010000257.1 GCA_945869355.1 Bordetella parapertussis | reverse complement strand
TTGCACTATGCCCTGCGACCCCATATTTCCGGTCGCTATCAGACATTAGTAGTCGCCTCCGAATGCCGCTACTTTAGCCAAGTCTCAGCACCCGGCACCATTCAAGTAGGCGTTCGGCCGCATCGCCTTGGACGCAGCTCCATCACTTACGAAGTCGCTGTCTTCACAGCAGACTTAGATCAAGCCGCCGCACAAGGCCTCTTTGTACACGTCTGCGTCGATAAACGATCGCAACGCCCCGAGGCGCTGCCTGCAGGGTTCCGTGACGCCATCGACAAACTGAGATCCGCTTGATCTCAGTCTCATTCAGCCAGCCGTTATTGCCGCTCAATACCCGAGATCTTCACAAGCTCGCCCCACAGATCATAGTTCTGCTTCACGAACACGCCAAAGTCGGCTGAGGTTGGACTCACTACAACTTCAGAGCCTAAGGCTATGAGTTTTTTACTCGTCTCAGGATCTTGCAGCGCACGATTGAGTGCTGCATGAATCTTTTCGACGACAGGTTGTGGCGTGCCCCTCGGTGCGAACATACCAATCCATGCGCCAAGATTAAAGTCTTTGATACCTTTCTCTTCAAGCGTGGGTATCGCTGAATCCATCTCAGCACGTCGGCTGGTACTCACTGCCAATGCATTGAGTCGACCAGACTTGTAGTGGGGGTGCACGGTGACCATCGTATCGAAGGTCGCATCAACGTTCCCGCCAATCACATCTGCTTGCGACTGCGAGCTACCTTGATATGGCACATGCACCATTTTTAAATTTGCTTTGGTCAACAACATCAGCATGACTAGATGACTGGTGGTGCCATTACCAATTGAGGCATAGGTCAACTTCTCTGGATTGGCGCGTGCATAAGCAGCAAATTTCTCGAATGTATCCAAGCCTTTCGTTTTATTCGTCACCAGCATCATCGGCAACCATGAGGTTTGACCAATAGGCACAAAGTCTTTAAGGGGGTCATAAGGCAAGTTCTTGAACAGATGGGCAGCCGTATTCATTGGCGCTGTCGCGCTAAGCAGTAAGTTATAGCCGTCAGGTTTGGCTTTAGCGACCTCGGCAGGCGCTAATGTGCCACCTACTCCAGGCTTGTTTCGAACGATGATCGGTTGCCCCAAATCCTTACTCATCTTCTCGCCCAAAATCCTGGCGATCGAGTCTGTCGAAGTGCCCGGCGGGAATCCCACATGGATCGATATCGGCTTGTCGGGAAAACCAACTTGTGCAACTGCACATTGCATGCCCAACACCCCCAGCACGCTAGCCAAAATCACCTTGAACATCGATTTGCTTAGCTTTACCATTTTATTGTCTCCCGACTCAGCTTTTCTTACACAGCTATTTGAACCTCAATTATGCCCTTTTTAAGGGCCGTGTCGACAGTTCGTTCCGCTAGCGAGTAAGATTAATGTCATTGAATCCATTGCATAAAAGGATGATTGAGACATGTCACACGTGGTCACCAGAGAGCAGGCTCTCAACGAGCGTCATTACTACAAACTCCCAAACGGTACCGACACTTGGGTTTCCTCTTGCGTAGGGATGAACTCGGTTGAGCGTAGGGCCAAAGGTATGCCTGCACGAGCCCCCGAGTCCTTTCCTCCCCCTTTAGAACCCATCGCATTTTTAGTCGAGCAAGGTGCCAACTCATCGATTCCTGGTCATTATCATCAAGCCGATCAGTTTCAGGTGTTTGTGTCTGGCGAAGGAAAATTTGGGATCAAGCCCATTGAAGGCATGACCGTGCACTATGCCATGGCCTTCACGCCCTATGCACCAATTCATGCAGAAGGCACGAATATCGAGTACTACACCTTGCGCAACGGCTGGGATCCTGGCGCGCGCTGGATGCCCGAGCACAAGGATGCACTAAAAGGCAAAACAAAATCCTATCGTCACGGCTTAGGATTAATCCCCGCCTTAATCGGCGACACTGATGGTCCAAACAGCATTGATGGCATCAAAACGTATGCTGTCGTGCCTGCTGAAGCGGACGGACTCGTTGTAACCCTCTACCAAACCACCTCAGCGCAAACCATTTCTGGACCAGCACCCGACACCGGCCGCGGTCAATACTGGATGGTCTTGCGAGGCACCTGCACAATTAACGGCGAAGATGCATTTGAACGCTCATTGATTTTTATTGCCCCTACAGACAAAGCCCCCGTCGTGCAATCCTCGAGCACGGGTGTTGCGATGATGTGCATGCAGTTTCCTAGACGCGAAGGCGCAAACTGACCCCATGAAAATGATCAAAAAACTCGCACAGCTCTCCTCAATCTTTTTAGGATCGCTATGCATTAGCCATGCGATCGCGCAACCGGCAAACGCACCGATCCGCATGGTGGTGATCGTCGCCCCGGGCGGTAGTGCCGATGCCATGGCACGTATGGTCGGTGAGAAATTAGGCACTGCTCTAAAAACCAACGTTGTCGTAGAAAACAAACCTGGTGCAGGCGGAAACCTCGCAACGCAATTTGTCGCGAAAGCAACACCAGACGGCACAACATTGCTGATCACCGCAAACAATCACACCATTAATCCAACGCTTTTTGCGGATGCCGGATATAAGCTCGCCGATCTCGAGCCTCTCGCTGATCTGATGTGGGGCCCAAGCGTTGTGGTCGTGCCAGCCAATTCACCCTACCAATCCTTCGATCAATTGCTCGCGGATGCAAAGAAGCGGCCCAATGCGATCGCCTACGGAAGTGCTGGCATTGGTACTCCTAGCCATATCGCTGGCGAACTCCTTAATCAAGCTGCCGGCATCAAACTGACGCACGCCCCCTATCGCGGCTCTGGTCCGTCCCTTACCGATTTAGCAGGCGGGCAAATCCCCGTGGTGTTGTCTTCGCTCGTCGCAGCAATGCCCCTGATCAAGTCAGGAAAGATTCGCCCTCTCGCCGTAACGTCTCAGAAACGCTGGCGGGGCGCAGAGAATATCCCCGCGGTATCTGAGTTTGGTTTACCGACCTACGAGCACCTCACCTTTATTGCCTTGATGGCACCCAAGGGACTGAGCGATGCGCAAATCAAATCTCTGAGTGATCACGTCATGACGGCGCTCAAAGACGAAGCCGTGCAAGCACGCGTTGCGAGCCTCGGCGGCGAAGTCGGCCACATGAATGCTGCCGCCTTCAAGAATTACATCAATAAAGACTATGAGATTTCTGCAAACATCGTCAAACTGACTGGCATGAAAGCAGAGTAATTGATGGAAGGTAACCGGCAGACGAAACCTACGCGGTCCGTCTGCCGACTATATTAACGACCCTTGAACTGCGCGGGACGTTTTTCCATAAAGGCAGTGCGGCCTTCTTTGAAGTCTTCGCTCGCGAAGCAGTTTTTCACCATCTGTACCGCACGTTCCATATCCTGCTCTTCAGGATGGGCGCACACTTGGCGGATATTGAACTTGCTTGCCGCAACAGTCAGTGGTGCGTTTTCACCGATCATCTTTGTGTACTGATCGACGACAGCATCAATCTCACT
>CAMBPA010000256.1 GCA_945869355.1 Bordetella parapertussis | reverse complement strand
AAGGGCCAGTTGGGGGGTCATATTGACCTCACCTACTCTGCCGCGCGTTTTTCCGGCGCAGCAGCCTTTAAAGAGGCTGGCGTCACACAACAAGATATTAAGTACGCTTCGATTTATGACAGCTTCACGATCACGGTGATCATGCAACTTGAAGATCTGGGCTTTTGCAAAAAAGGCGAAGGCGGTAAGTTCGTCGCCGACGGTAACCTGATTTCCGGTGTAGGCAAACTCCCTTTCAACACAGACGGTGGTGGCTTGTGCAATAACCATCCGGCCAATCGTGGCGGCATCACAAAAGTGATTGAAGCCGTGCGTCAGTTGCGTGGCGAAGCGCATCCTGCCGTACAAGTTAAAAATTGTGATATCGCCCTTGCCCACGGCACCGGTGGTTTCCTTGGTTCGCGCCATGGTAGCGCGACACTGATCATGGAGCGTAACTAATCATGACGATGATGTATCAACCCAATCCGAGTCCCGCTCCGGCACAAGAAAAAGGCAATGAGCCATTTTGGGATGCCGCCAAACTCGGGAAGTTTCTCATAAAAAAATGCAAATCCTGCGGTCAAACGCACTGGTATCCGCGCGAGTTGTGCCCGTTCTGTATGGGTGACACGGAATGGATCGAGGCGTCGGGAAAAGGCACCATCTATTCCTTAAGCGTCATGCAGCGTGGTAATCCCAATCCTTACTGCATCGCCTATGTATCGCTCGACGAAGGCGTGACGATGATGACGCAGATTGTCGACTGCGACCTCGAGGCTTTAAAAATTGGCCAGAAAGTGAAGCTCGTGTTCAAGCCTTCTGAGGGTGACGGTCCACCCGTCCCAATGTTTACACCTGTGTAAATACGCGACTCAAAAAAACCGTGCGCAATCACACTGCGCATGGTTTTTTTTCGTGGCACACGTGCGTCGCGAGCGTGCTGAACGTACGTTTGCTACTTCAGGGACTCGTTGATCAGTTCATCAAAGTATGCAAGATTTGCTTTAATATCAAAACTCTTGCCATTCGCCTTGATTGAACCACCAGCAAGCTCAAAACCTGCACGCAAACCTTCTTTAGTGGAAACCACCAAACCAAACATCATCGCCATTGCACGCTGCTTGGGATCCAACACCCGTCCCTTGGCTTCAATCTGTCCGGACGCACGGACCGATTCAGCCGTTGAGAACTTGGCTTGCGCCGCCCCTGCGCCAGGCAGAACCTCAAGCTTCAGAGACCCTTCGACCGAGCCACTTTCTGTCTTCGCTGCGATAGACGGGATGCCGATTGAAAATCCATCCCCAATCAACGCACGCAGTGCTTGCTTGACCCGCGATTGTTCATCGGCGGTCAACATGCGAAAGTCATTCGAGTCATGACCCACTGCGGATAAGGCCTCAACGCTTGCACTATTCATCCCATTGACCGCAAACTCGAGCGAAACATCCCGAAATTTCTGGCCAACAACATTGAGCGATTCAGCCTTGGGGTTGACCGACAAGTTCACGCGATTGTCCTTTTCTGTGGTCGTACTCGTCAGAATAAAGTTCTCTGCAGTGAACTCCTTGGTGCTCACTTTGGCGATACCAAGCGTTCCAGAGCCAATCCCTTTTTGCCTATCACTCACATCGGACTGCAGCTTGACACCTTGTACATCCAGCACATATTGAGCCGTACGCATCGTAAGGCGGTCTACTTTAAAATCTAGCGCGAGTGTCTTGGCACCCCAAGCAATATTGCCTGCCAGTGGACTAAAGTCAAAAGAATCCCGACCTTGCCGTACGGCAAGCTTAGGTAAGCTAAAGCTCGAACGAGCGGCACCACCATAGGCAAGCTTGCCATGACCGTGCAGATCAAACTCCTGACCAAAAAAATCCTTGAGCGCTTGTGCACGGGAGCCTGCGGGTTTGACATGCCAGTCAAAGCGCATCGCAGAATCTGGCATCAACAAATTTGACACCTTATACGTTGCCTCAGCGGTATACAACGCGGCGCCATCCTTCGCCTCAGCGCTGACATCTGCGAACTGTAGGTCAAAAGAACCTGTTGCAGAAAAAAGCGATTGGTTGTGCTTGACGTTCACAATCCGCAGGGCGGCACCAGGCTTGTTGCGCTCGGTGATCGTCGCAACAAACTTTTCTGTGCTGCGTCCCACGTAAATACTTGCTCCGAGCCAAACAGCGAGAAGCACAACAATCAAACCGCCTACTGCAGCAAAAAGCTTTTTCATTAGGTCATTCCTGTAAACAAAAAATTAGTGTGAGGCTTACTTTCCGAACTCGATCGATAGTTCGGCGGCACGCCGGTCTGCAGCGGCCATTGCTTGGCAGACGGTCGTACTAAATCCCTGCTGGGCAAACACATCGAGTGCAGCGGCTGTCGTACCCCCCTTCGAGGTCACACGCTCACGGAGTACGGACGGCGATTCAGACGACTGCTGTGCGAGCTTGGTTGCGCCTGCGAGGGTCGATAACGCCAAATCCCTTGCCTGTTGCTCCGACAATCCCAAGGCCAGTCCCCCTTTAATGAGCGACTCGATAAAAAGAAAAACATATGCGGGTCCACTTCCTGACAGCGCTGTCACCGCGTCAATGGCGCGATCGCTATCTACCCACACCACTTGACCAACGGTCGAGAGCAAAGCGGTGGCTCTCGCCCGATCAGCCGCAGTTGTCGTCAAGGGTGCACTCATCCCTGTGACCCCAGCCCCTACCAGCGCAGGCGTATTCGGCATACAACGCACAACATTGCCAAACGGTTTGGCCTCTTCGCCAAGCCATGTTCCGAGGGACTCAATCGAAATCCCCGCCGCAATACTAATCACCAACGTATTGGGCTTGAGCCAAGGACGGCATTGCAAGACCACCTCTCGCATCTGCTGGGGCTTGACGGCAAAAATCCAACCGTCCCGCCGCGCCAATACTTGGTCTGGCGCAGCACTCACGCTCATCGAGCGTGCACGCCACTGCTCTTGTAAGGCATCGACCACCTCAACGACATGCACCTGCTTTGCAGGACAGCCCTGGGCAAGCATGCCCGAGACGAGAGCGTTAGCCATGTTGCCCCCGCCAATAAATGCCACTGAAGGAAATGTTGCCATCATCATTCCAAGTATCAATAAATAGTGAGCTGTAGTCCGATTCCACCAAACACGGCAGCCCCTAACCACGTGTTGTGTAAAAAAGCCTTAAAGCACTGTTGCCGATCACGTCCGCGAATCCAATAGACATGCAACGCAGCAATCCCACACGCGACAAGCAGCCCAAGGTAATACGGCCAATCATAATGCTGTATGCGGCCAACCACACCCAGCAAGGCAATCGTCAGCAGATAACACACTGCGATCAGCAGGACATCGTAACGGCCAAAGGTAATCGCAGAGGTCTTCAGGCCAAGTCGTATATCGTCATTGCGATCGACCATGGCATATTCCGTATCATACGCAATTGCCCAACAAACGTTTGCGAGCAACATCACCCAAGCCACGAGGGGGATGCTACCTTGTATTGCCGCAAAGGCCATTG
>CAMBPA010000255.1 GCA_945869355.1 Bordetella parapertussis | reverse complement strand
TTTACGGCACGGCCATCGACGTGTCAGCGACCTTGATTATCTTGTTCACAATCTTTGGTGCCTTTTTGCAATTTACAGGTGCTGGAAAATTCTTCATCGACTTCTCTTTTGCTGCGATGGGCGGCAAGTCCTCTGGTGTTGGTCGCACGATCGTGCTGTCTTCCTTTTTGATGGGTGGGCCGTCGGGATCTGGCGTCGCGACAACAGTCACGGTTGGTTCTGTTGCAGCGCCCATGCTCGAGAAAGTTGGCTACGAGCGCAATGCAGCAGGCGGCTTACTTGCTGCTGGGGGCTTGGGTGCGATTATTTCCCCGCCCGTGTTGGGTGCCGCCGCGTTTCTGATTGCAGACTTCTTGAAGATTTCGTACCTCGATGTGTTGTTGATGGCTTGTATACCAACCATCCTGTTCTACCTTGGATTGTTTGTCATGGTCGAGATTGATGTGCGCAAGTACGGCATGAAGAATATCCGCTTTGAGTCCGTTGAAAGTGCGTGGAGTCTTACCAAAAAATACTGGTTTCATTTCTTCTCATTAGTTTCAATCATCGTTTTCATGATGATGGGTTTTTCACCCATCATGTCGGTGTTTTGGGCCACGGTTGTCTCAATCTTTACCAGTATGTTGCGCCGGGATACGGCGATTATTTCGTATGACTGGCTGCGTGGCCGTCAGCCTTTCCTCAAAGGGCTATATGAATCCAACCTGACTAAAGCACTTGCCTCTGGTTCGACCGGAGTATTGGCGATTGCTATCACGTGCGCCGGTGCAGGATTGATCGTTGGCACCGTTACGCTGACCGGGCTTGGGCTCAAGTTCAGTTCGATCGTCATTGAGTATGCGGGTGGGTCTTTGCTGTTGACCGCAATCTTTACTGCATTGGTTGTGTGGGTGGTCGGTTTGGCAGTTCCCGTGACGGCTTCCTACATCATCTGCGCGGTCATTGCAGCACCAGCGCTCATCAATCTGGGTGTACCGGCTTTTGCGGCCCATATGTTTATCTTTTATTATGCGGTGCTGTCTGAGGTATCGCCGCCGACAGCGCTTTCACCGTTTGCGGCAGCGGCGATTTGTAAGGGTGATCCTTACAAAACAACGTTGCAGACTTGGAAGTATGTCGCACCCGCTATTCTCGTGCCGTTTATGTTCGTGCTGGGTGACTCGGGCACCAGCTTGTTACTGATGGGTTCAACCAAGGCGCTTGCGAACGCGGATTGGTGGCAAATTGCCTGGATCTCGTTTACGGCAGCCGTTGGTATCGTGTGTTTGGCAGGTGGGCTACAAGGCTGGTTCATCGAGAAGACGCACCTGTTCGAACGTATCGTGATGGTGGTTTCGGGTGTGGCGCTTGCTTATCCCGATAATTGGGCCGATCTCGTTGGTTTTGCTGGATTTATCGTCGTGCTGTTGACGCAGACGATCCGGCATTTAAAATCTAAAGTAATCGAGACCTAGGTGTCTGTCACACTCAGTCATTGGAAGCAGAGTTATGGATGGTTCGCTGAAGTCTGGAGTTACTCGGGAGCTTGCTGAGTTTGTTGCTGGTTTCGACAAAAGTCAGTTGCCGTCAGAGGTAAAGCATCAGGTCGCAAGAAGTTTAGTGAACTGGGCGGGTTGTGCGGTCGGGGGCTCAGCGCATCCGGCGCTATTGAAGGTCATGGACGCGTTCAAGCCCTTTCTGGGAGCTGGGCATGCCTCGATATTGGGTCGTGCAGAGCGAATCGACGCGTTGCACGCAGCGCTCTTTAACGGCATCAGCTCACATGTGCTGGATTTTGATGATACACATCACGCGACTTTAGTCCATCCGAGTGGCCCTGTTTTCTCTGCGTTATTGGCACTGTCTGAGTTCCATCCAATTGATGGCGAAACTTTTGTTACGGCCATTGCCTTGGGAATTGAAGTCGAGTGCAGAATCGCAATGGGCGTATGTCCGGCGCACTACGATATCGGGTGGCATGTAACCGGCACGGTAGGCGGGTTCGGCGCTGCGGCCGCGGTTGGTTACGCACTGAAGTTGAATGTACAACAGATGTCCTGGGCCTTCGGAATCGCTGCAACGCAAGCGGCTGGATTGCGTGAGGTGTTTGGCACGATGTGCAAAAGTTTGCATCCGGGACGAGCGGCACAGAGTGGGCTGAGTGCGGCTTTGATGGCACAGCAGGGATTCACCAGTTCAGAGCGTGTGCTCGAAGCCCCACGTGGGTTTGCTCACGTCATGTCGGTGAACCCCCACTTATCTGATAGTTTGGTTGGCTTAGGCAGCCGATGGGTCGTGATGGATAATGCGTTTAAGCCCTATGCCTGTGGCTTAGTCATTCATCCTGTGATTGATGGCTGTATTTCATTGCACAAAAAACTGGGTGCTCGTACGGCATCGATAGAACAGGTTCATTTGCGTGTGAACCCCTTGGTGCTTGAGTTGACAGGAAAGACCGAGCCTCGCACGGGCCTTGAGGGTAAGTTCAGCGTTTATCATTCAGCTGCAGTGGTGCTTATTGACGGACTTAGTACATCCAAGCACTATACGGATACAGTCGTAAATAGGGCCGACGTTGTCGCATTACGTCCAAAGGTAAGCGCAGAGGTCGATAAGTCAGTCGCGGTGGATGAGGCGTTCCTATCAATTACCTTTAATGATGGCGCGGTACTCACTCAGCATGTTGAACATGCCCTAGGTAGCTTGCAGAAGCCCATGAGTGATGCGGATATTAATTTAAAATTTTTAGATTTAACAGCAGGAAAGTTCTCAAAAGAGAAAAGTCACCGTGCGTTAGAGCAATGCTGGCTCGTCAGTCAGCTGACGAATGCCGGAGACCTCGGCGCGTTACTTAGAGGAGAGTAAATAATGAAGCTACTTCAACAATTAGGCAGTGCACTTGTTTCCATTAGTTTCGCTTTAGTGAGTGGAGCAGCCTTCGCACAAAAATTCCCGGAGAAAACCGTTAAGATCGTCGTGCCCTTTGCGCCTGGCGGCGGTGCCGATATGCTTGCACGCACCTTGAGTGCGGGGCTTGCTGAAATGTGGGGACAGCCGGTTGTTGTGGAAAATCGTGCGGGTGCAAGCGGAAACATTGGCGCAGAGGCGGTGGCTCGGTCCGATCCTGATGGCTATACCCTGCTACTAACGAGTAGCGCATTTGTTATCAATCCAGGTATGCCAGGCAAACTTCCTTTTAATGTCGAAAAGGACTTTACGCCCATTACGCTCGCTGCAGAGCTTCCAAACGTATTAGTCGTGCACCCCGGGGTTAAAGCCACTACGGCTAAAGAGCTCGAGGCCTTGATCCGTGCGAACACAACAAAGATCAGTTATGCCTCACCCGGTAACGGGACAGGTGGCCATTTAGCGGCTGAGCTGTTCAAGCAGTCGGCGGGCGTTGAGATTACTCATGTTCCTTACAAGGGCGGTGGGGCTGTCATTGCGGACTTATTAGCGGGCCATGTCCAGATGACGTTTGCGACCTTGCCGTCAGTGATTGCGTACATCAATGCCGATAAAGTACGC
>CAMBPA010000254.1 GCA_945869355.1 Bordetella parapertussis | reverse complement strand
CGAGCGCGTTATAGGTTTCCATTTCTTCTTGGATGCTCTCATCTTCGAAGATTTTTTCAACGCGCAGCATCTCTTGTATTTGATATTGCATCAAAAACTTGTTTTCGAAAATCAAATTGAGATGCTCACTGAGAATGACGGTTCTCTTTTTGCGTTCGGCAATAGCGCGTTGACGCATGTCAGGTCGTGCCTTGTAATACGCTTCCAGACTCAATAGTTCGTTACGTTGAATTTTTCCCATCATGCTCTCTATAAAATCTCTTATTGATTACGTTAAATTAAAGGTTATACGCTTTGGCTAGCAAAGAGATAGGGTGCATCATTTGTGATTTCTTCATGCCACCTTCTTCCATGCCCTGTTCGATATGGTGTCCGGCCAGTTGGCAATCCGAACTGATGTAGTCGGGCTCCGTGCTCGCCATATTTTTGAATACTGGCTTTCCAATCTTCATGGCTGTTTTGTGAAATTCCTTTTTCACGCCCCAGGTGCCCGCATGTCCGGAGCAACGCTCCACGATATGCACTTCTGTGCCTGGGATCATTTCCAAGGTTTCCGCAGTTTTCTTACCAACGTTTTGAACGCGCAGGTGACAGGGCGCGTGGTAGCTGACTTTGCCCAGCTCAGTCTTAAAGTCCGTCTTTAACAGGCCGTCTTTCTTGCGTGCCATGAAGTATTCAAAGGGATCCCACATGGCTTCTTTAACGAGCTGAACATCCTCTTCGTGTGGGAACATCAGCGGTAATTCTTGTTTGAACATCAGCGTGCAAGAGGGGATCGGCGTCACGATTGCATAGCCGTCCTTAGCAAGCCCGATCAGCTGTGGGATATTGATATCTTTATTCTTCGCGACAGAATCTAAATCACCGAGCTCAAGCTTCGGCATCCCACAGCAAGCTTCTTTCTCAACGAGTTTGTATGGGATCTCGTTGTGCGCCAGCAGCTTTAATAAATCCTGTCCGATGCCTGGCTCGTTGTAGTTGATGAAGCAGGTTGCATAGACAGCAACTTTTCCAGGTGTTTTAGCACCATCATTGACAGGCCAACTAGAAGACTCTTTGGCGACCTGTTTGAAGGTCTTTGATGCGTACTCAGGGATCCAAGCATCTTTGTCGACTCCTAAGGTCGACTCTAGGACAGACCGCATCATCTTTGTCTTGTTTACTGCGTTCATGGCTTGCGTCACAACGGGAATGCCAGCGAACATGCCTATCTTATCTGTCGAAGACAATACGTTATCGCGGAATGTCGTTTCACCTTTCTTGTGTTTGATCGCTTTGGCGCGCAGCATCAGGTGGGGGAAGTCAAGATTCCATTCATGCGGTGGTGTGTAGGGACACTTTGTCATATAGCAAAGGTCGCACAGGTAGCACTGCTCGACGACTTTGTCGTAGTCTTTCTTGTCGACGCCGTGCACTTCACCGTCTTCTGTGGCGTCGACCAAATCAAATAGGGTTGGGAATGATCCGCACAAGCTCACGCAGCGTCGGCACCCGTGGCAAATATCAAATACGCGCTCGAGCTCTTTATTGAGCGAGTCTTCGTTGTAAAAGTCTGGATTGGTCCAGTCAAGAGGATGTCTTGTCGGAGCTTCTAGATTACCTTCTCGTTGGCTCATGGCAAGAGACCTTTTTCCTAAGATGTTTTGTACTTTAAGAGAGCAGAATTTCCCGCGACATCAGCGTCGCGGGAATTTTTAATGCACTAGCGAAAATCCGCTAGATTAGGCTTCCAATGCTGCGAGAGCCTTGGTAAAGCGGTTCGCGTGTGAACGCTCAGCCTTCGCCAACGTTTCAAACCAGTCGGCGATTTCGTCAAAGCCTTCGTCACGAGCAATCTTTGCCATGCCTGGATACATGTCGGTGTACTCGTGTGTTTCACCGTGGATTGCGGCTTCTAAAGCTTCTCTAGGTGTACGGCCGGGCATGCCGGTACCGGGCTCACCTGCGCCGCCGTTGATCAAAAATTCCATGTGACCGTGCGCGTGGCCAGTCTCGCCTTCTGCGGTTGAGCGAAATAGTGCTGATGTGTCGTTCTCACCAGCGATGTCACACATGTTTGCGAAGTACAAATAACGGCGGTTTGCCTGCGATTCTCCGGCAAAAGCGTCTTTGAGGCTTTGTTCCGTTTTGCTACCTTTTAATGCGGCCATTTTTCAATCCTTTCAATGAGTTGGACTTCTTGGTCGGTTATGATGGTCATATTGATGCGTTGGACATCACGTTTAACTGACGATCAAACAAGACAATGCCAGTTTAGTGTGACAGTACTGTTATAGAAAAATTGTATTTATCAATTTCTACAATAGCTTTTTGCTATATGACTGGTCGCTATCTCGGTAGACTTAGAAATAGTTAATGACGATTGACTGTGGTGAAATCATCGTAAGTCATTGTTTTAAATACTAAATTTAAATCTCGCCTCACTGCGGATCGAGTTTAAATACGCGAAGCGCGTTTTTATACGCCACTTGCTCAATGACATCTACCCGTAAATACGGGAGCAAGTTAGTACGTATTTCCGTGATCGCCTCGCCGTAGTGCGCATCCCAGCCGCAGCAGGTGTCTGATCCCAGCATAATGCGATCCGGAAACTCTTCAATCAGCGCTTTCCACTTCGGACGCAGCCCATTGGTAGAGTAAGCGCGACCCGGCCGATTCACCCGGGCAAGCCGGTTATGCAACTCCCCCGTTGCAGACATTTCACACATGATGTTTTTCCGTTGCTTAAACAGATTCGCGAGATCCTCGGGCTGACCGTGCGGCAAGCAGTGTGAAAGTATCGTCGTCGTGTTTGGGAAGTCTGCTGACAGACGCAAAATATCTTCTGTGAACTCTGCGCTGTGCTGGGTGTGAAGTTGTACGAAACCGCCAAACTCGTTTGCGATGGTGTAAAACTTGCGAACGACAGGGTTATCGGTCTTAAGCTTGCGACGGAATGGCTGGGGCCCGCTAGATTCGTTATTTGTATGCAGCTCACCAAAACCCTTGATCACCCCTTTGGCAAACATGTCATGCGCATCACGAAAGAGGTCACGGAAATAGACATTTTCAGTTTCGACTAAGGCGCTAGGTCCCTGGCGGAAAAAACTCTCAGCGAACTCCCTTTGGCCCGCAGCGGGGATATGTCGACCACGCAAGGCATCGGCAATATCTACGCGCAGGTCACCGACCCCACCGCCCCAGCGGATATTGTTCGCAGCCATCCTCTCGACAACCTCGGCGGTGCCAGGTCCGTTACGTGAGTAAGTGTGCATATGGATGTCGGCGATCGGCACAGTTTTTGCCAATTCGACTGACTTAGGATCAAGTGTTTGCGTCAATCCGGCCGCTGCGGCGCAGGTAGTCAGTACCATCGCGATGACTTTAAAGAATGACCTTGTCATTTCTGAATCTCATTGAACATGGGTGAGGTAAAAAAGCGTCTGCTCATGTCATTTTTATGAGCGTGCTGTGCGCTGTATGATGAAATATACGATATTTCATCATTATCTGAACGCCGATATCATGCATTTCGTGCATACCTTGAATCAGGTCTTA
>CAMBPA010000253.1 GCA_945869355.1 Bordetella parapertussis | reverse complement strand
TTCATACTCGGCACTCTTGAGGCTGTCGGCCCAGAGGCCGGCTTGCTTAGCGTAGGTTTCCACTAATTTGACCTGCGCTTCCTCGCGTCCGGTCAAGGTAAGGTAGTCAATTGTTTGTTGATCGATATAGAACATGGCGGCTGTCGCGCCGTACTCGGGTGTCATGTTTGAAATCGTTGCGCGATCCCCAAGTGTCAGGTGTGAGGCACCTTTACCAAAAAATTCGAGGTAAGACGACACAACTTTCTGGTTACGTAAAAATTCTGTCAATGCCAACACGAGGTCGGTGGCCGTGATGCCAGGCTGCAGTTTGCCGGTTAATTCCACACCAATGATGTCGGGCAGGCGCATCCAGGAAGCGCGTCCGAGCATGACGCTTTCGGCCTCCAGACCACCCACGCCAATTGCAATAACGCCTAAGGCGTCCACGTGTGGAGTGTGACTGTCTGTACCGACCAATGTATCTGGGAACGCTACGCCATCTTGTGCATGCACAACAGGAGACATACGCTCCAGATTGATCTGGTGCATGATGCCATTGCCTGGAGGAATCACATCGACGTTCTTGAAGGTTTTCTTGGTCCAGTTGATAAAATGAAAACGGTCTTCGTTGCGTCGGTCTTCAATCGCCCGATTTTTTTCAAAAGCATCGGGATCAAAACCACCGCATTCGACGGCGAGTGAGTGATCCACAATCAGTTGTGTCGGTACGACGGGATTGACCAAGGCGGGGTCGCCGCCTTGCGCTGCAATCGCATCCCGCAAGCCTGCTAGATCAACCAAAGCGGTTTGACCCAAAATATCGTGACAAACGACGCGAGCGGGAAACCAGGGAAAGTCCAGGTCTTGCTTGCGTTCGATCAGTTGCGTGAGCGATGCGGTCAGCGTAGCTGGATCACATCGCCGCACGAGGTTCTCAGCCAATACACGGGAGGTGTAAGGGAGTTTGTCATAAGCACCGGACTTGATTGCATCCACAGCAGCGCGTGTGTCAAAGTAATCAAGTTTGGTGCCCGGCAAGGGCTTGCGGTTTGCGGAGTTCATATCAGCGACGTTTGGCGAGTGGTACAAATTTTTGATCTTCGGGCCCGACGTAGTTTGCAGCCGGGCGAATGATCTTATTGTCGATACGCTGTTCGATAATATGTGCGGACCAACCCGCAGTGCGCGCAATCACGAATACCGGTGTGAACATCGCCGTTGGTACGCCCATCATGTGATAAGACACGGCAGAGAACCAGTCGAGGTTCGCAAACATTTTCTTGGCGTCCCACATCACAGTTTCGAGGCGATCCGCGATATCGTACATTTTGGTGGTACCGGCTTTCTTGGACAAGCGCAACGCAACGTCTTTGATGACCTTGTTACGTGGATCCGAGATCGTATACACCGGATGGCCAAAGCCAATCACCACTTCTTTGTTTTCAACGCGCGCGCGGATATCTGCTTCAGCTTCCTTTGGTGTCTCGTAGCGTTTTTGAACTTCGAACGCGACTTCGTTTGCACCGCCGTGCTTAGGTCCGCGCAGCGCGCCGATGCCGCCAGAGATGGCCGAGTACATATCGGAGCCTGTACCGGCGATCACGCGGCAAGCGAAGGTTGATGCGTTGAACTCATGCTCAGCGTACAGAATCAATGACGTGTGCATGGCGCGGACCCAATCTTCGTTTGGCTTCTTGCCATGAAGAAGGTGCAAGAAATGCGCGCCAATGGAATCGTCGTCTGTCTGGACATCGATCACGCGGCCGTTATGGCTGTAGTGATACCAGTAGAGCAGGGCAGAGCCCAGGTTTGCCATCAGGCGATCCGCGATATCGCGTGCATCGGGAAGGTTGTGGTCGTCTTTCTCAGGCAGGATGCAGCCAAGGGTGGATGCCGCGGTGCGCATCACATCCATCGGGTGGCTCGCGGCAGGCAGAGACTCGAGTACCGTTTGCAACTGTGCAGGCAAACCGCGCAGTGAGCGCAGTTTGGCTTTGTAGGCAGTCAGTTCTGCTTTGTTAGGCAGCTTGCCGTGAATCAGCAAGTGTGCGATTTCTTCGAATTCGCTGGTATCTGCGAAATCGAGAATATCGTAGCCACGGTAGTGCAGATCGTTACCGCTGCGACCCACAGTGCACAGTGCGGTGTTACCGGCAGTTACACCTGATAAGGCGACTGACTTCTTGGGCTTGAACACTGGAGTAACTGTGGGTGCTTCAGTCGTTTTTGCCGCAGGCTTTGCGACGGCTCTCTTTTTGCTGACCATGATGGATTCCTTTCGAAATTATTTTGCTTTGCCCTGGGCGAATAAGGTGTCGATGCTACTTTCAAACGCGTGGTAATTAATGCGATCGTAAAGCTCGTCACGCGTTTGCATGATGTCGATCACATTGCGTTGGTGACCGTCACGTCGGACTGCTTGGTAGACCGTCTCAGCCGCTTTGTTCATGGCGCGGAAAGCCGACAGTGGATACAGAACCATATTCACGCCAACCGACTTCAACTCCTCAACTGAAAAGAGAGGGGTTTTGCCAAATTCAGTGATGTTTGCCAACAAGGGTGCGCCAGTGGCTTTCTTGAATTTCGCAAACGTTTCTAAGTCGTAGGCAGCTTCTGCAAAGACCGCATCGGCACCGGCCTCCATACACGCTAAGCCGCGCTCGATACCCGCTTCCACGCCATGCGATGCAATCGCGTCGGTACGGGCGATGATGTAGAAACTATCGTCGGTACGTGCGTCAACGGCAGCTTTAACGCGGTCGCGCATCTCTTCGGTCGACACAACTTCTTTTCCTGGACGGTGGCCGCAACGCTTTGCGCCCACTTGGTCTTCGATGTGGCATCCTGCCGCACCAAATTTTGTCAGGCCTTTGATTGTGCGGGCGATATTGAAGGCTGAGGGGCCGAAGCCTGTGTCGATGTCGACAATTAACGGGGTGTCGCAGACGTCGGTGATACGACGCACATCAGTCAGTACGTCGTCTAAGGAAATGATGCCGAGGTCAGGCATGCCCAGTGAGCCAGCCGCTACACCACCACCTGATAGGTAAATGGCCTTGAAGCCCGCTCTTTTAGCCAGTAAGGCGTGGTTGGCGTTAATGGCGCCAATGATTTGTAGCGGTTGCTCGGCCGCGAGGGCTGCACGAAAACGCTGACCTGCTGTGAGTGATTTTGACATGTTTGTCTCCGGATCAAATCTTAAAAAAATGGGCCCACACATAGGCCCATTTGTTAGACGCTTACTTCAATAGATGTGCGACGGCATCACGCTCTTCGATCAACTCTTTGAGAGTGAGGTCCATACGCTCACGCGAGAACGCATCGACGGCGAGATCTTTCACGCGATGGTATTCACCACCTTCGCACGTAACAGGCACGCCATACATGACGCCTTCTGGGATGCCGTAGGTGCCATCTGAAGCCACGCCCATCGTGACCCATTTGCCGTTCGTGCCCAGTACCCAGTCGCGAATGTGATCGATGGCGGCGTTAGCAGCCGACGCGGCCGAGGATAGGCCACGTGCTTCGATAATGGCCGCACCACGCTTGCCAACGGT
>CAMBPA010000252.1 GCA_945869355.1 Bordetella parapertussis | reverse complement strand
ATCGCGGATCTGAACCAGACGGCAGCGGATGCGGTCGCACGACAAATTATTGACTCGGGCGGAAAGGCCATGGGCGTCGTGATGGACGTGACAGACGAAGCCGCTGTGAATGCGGGCATCGATCAAACCGTTAAACAATTTGGCAGTATCGATATCTTGGTTGCAAACGCAGGCATACAAATCGTGCATCCCGTGGAAGACTTTCCGTATGCCGAATGGAAGAAAGTCGTGTCGATTCACTTAGACGGTTCCTTCTTAACAACCAAAGCCGCACTCAAGCATATGTATGCGGCTGGACGCGGTGGTTCGATCATTTATATGGGCTCGGTGCACTCACATGAGGCCTCGCGCTTGAAGTCAGCCTATGTGGCTGCCAAGCATGGCATCTTGGGTCTCGCTCGAGTGGTTGCCAAAGAAGGTGGCCCCAAGGGTGTACGTGCAAACGTGGTCTGCCCAGGCTTTGTGCGCACACCTCTGGTCGAAAAACAAATCCCCGAGCAAGCGGCAGCTTTCAATATCAGCGAAGCCGAAGTGATTAAAAACATCATGCTGAAAGACACGGTCGACGGCGAATTCACGACCACCGAAGACGTGGCAAACGTGATCGCGTTTTTGGCGGGCTTTGAAAGTAATGCGCTCACCGGTCAATCCGTGGTTGTGAGCCACGGCTGGAGCATGCACTAAGCCGAGAGGGTGTTATGCGCCGGGGCGTCTGAACACAAGCTTGTCTTCAGTTGAGACGTCCGCGGCAAAGACGTACCCCTCCGCATCAAACTTCTTAAGCCCTTCGGGCTTGGTGATGCGGTTCTCAATCGCAAAACGCGCCATCAGTCCACGCGCGCGTTTTGCGTGAAAACTCACCACCTTCCACGCAGCGCCCTTCCCATCTTGAAATACGCACTGAATCACACGCGCCTTGAGCTGCTTTAAATCGACCGATTTGAAATACTCCTCAGATGCTAGGTTCACAACGATGGGGGCTTTGTCTTTTGCAAGGTGCTCATTCAGGTACGGGGCAATTGTGTTTGCCCAGAACTGATACAAATTAGTGCCCCCTGGGTTATCAAGCTTGGTTCCCATCTCTAGACGATACGGATGCATTAAGTCTAGCGGCCTCAGTACGCCATACAACCCGCTCAGGATCGCGACGTGCTCTTGCGCCCACTCAAGATCCTTTGCCTTAAGTGTCGCCGCCTCCAGACCTTCGTAAACGTCACCATTAAAGGCCAAAATAGCTTGCCTGGAATTTGCCTGCGTAAAGCTCGGCTTCCAAGCTGCGTAACGATCGACATTGAGCTTGGCCAGAGCGGGGCTCAAATCCATCAACGCACTGACTTCAGCGGCCGAGCGCGCCTTGAGTACCTTGATCAAAGCCGCAGCCTCTTTAACAAACAAAGGATGGGTATGGGTTTGCACGCTCAGAGCCGAGTCGTAGTCGAGCTTTTTAGCAGGCGATAGAACGAAGAGCATGGCGGAGGTCTCGCTTGATGAAGTGAACCAAAGGACTAGGTCCCTCAGTTTACTAGCTGGCTAAGCAGGTTCTGCTAAAATTATGGGCTTGACCCAGTGCTCGCGGTTCCCCAACCGCAACCCGGAGAGGTGGCAGAGTGGTCGAATGTACCTGACTCGAAATCAGGCGTGGGTGCAAATCCACCGTGGGTTCGAATCCCACCCTCTCCGCCAAAACTTAAGGTTCGAACCTGCTTCGCCACGAGCACGGCTGCGCTTAATCGCTAGTAGCTGGTTGTGCGTGAAGGTGGATGCCCAGCGCTGCAGTGACTTTGAGGATTGTCGCAAAGCTTGGGTTGCCATCGCCTGACAAGGCTTTGTACAGACTCTCACGACCCAAGCCAGTGTCGCGAGACAGTTGAGACATACCTTTTGCGCGAGCAATATTGCCGAGCGCTTTGGCAAGAAACGCAGCATCATCTCCAGCTTCTTGCAGACAGGCTTCAAAATACAGTGCAATGTCCTCTTCTGTTTTAAGGTGCTCAGCGCTATCCCATTTGCGAAGTTTAAGAGTATTCATTCGTCACTCCTTAATTTGTTTTGCAAGTCCAAGAGCTATTTTTATGTCTTTAGCTTGTGTGCCTTTGTCACCGCCGGCGAGCAAGATCACAATCTCAAAGCCACGTTGTGCGAAATACACGCGATACCCCAGCCCGTAGTGAATTCGCATTTCAGAAACTCCTTCGCCCACAGGTTTGCAGTCGCCAAAGTTGCCTTCCTCAGCTCGGTCAATGCGGGCCTGAATCCTGCGCGCCGCCTGCTTGTCACACAAGGATTCAAACCACGCACCAAACACCCCGGTGGTGTAAATTGATTTCATATACACCACTGTATTAAATGGGATACAGTAATGTATCAAATGGGATACAAGTTGTCAACGCTGCTCCGCCAAGATTATTTAGCCGGGGCAAAAATCATGTTTTCTTATGCGCCGCGCGAGGCTTGTAGTTCAATCTGGAGAATTGTTTGAAAGTAAACACTTTGCTCTTGGCTCTTTTTATGTGCATGCCTTTTTCGACTTTAGCGCAGCACAGTCATGCAGGGCAGACACCTTATGCAGGAATGCAAAACCGAGCCATTAAGTCGCTGTCCGACAACGACATCAACGAACTTCGACGTGGGGGTGGATGGGGACTGGCCCTTGCCGCCGAACTCAACGGTATGCCGGGCCCTTCTCACCTGCTAGAGCTCAAGGACAAGATTCCCCTGACCGCTGACCAAGTAGACAAAACACAGGGTTTGTTGTACGAAATGCGCAAAGTAGCCATACCCGCGGGGGAGCGTTTGATTGCGGCAGAAAAAGCCTTGGAATCCGCCTTTGCATCCGGAAAAGTGGACGAGTCATCCCTGCGCCGCTTGTTAGCCGACGCAGAGAGCGCAAGATCGGAACTGCGATTCATTCATCTTTCACAGCACTACAAGACTGTGGAGTTTCTCAAACCGGAGCAGATCAAGCGTTACAACATCCTTCGCGGTTATGCCGATGATCCTTGCAAGAGCATCCCGGCTGGGCATAACCCAGAGATGTACAAACGCCATATGGGCTGTAACTGACCGCAGCCACCGATACTCTGGCCGTGACAATTTGTTTCACTTCTACGCTTGTAGACGTCATCAGAACTTGAGACAATTTCCATCTAATTGTTTTGGAATTACCAAGATGGAAGCACGAATTATTGCCTTAGAAGAGTTCGCTGTCGATGCCCGCGATCGGTTAGCTCGTATTGAAACGCGGTTAGACACTTTTGCCACGAAAGAGGATTTACATCGTGAACTCCACGGAATGACATGGCGGTTGTTTGGTGGTGCCACCGCGCTAGTGGGCGTCATGTATTGGATCGCCCGATATATCCCCTACTCCGACTAAGCAAGCGCGACGGACTTTATCTGGGCCCAGACCGCGGCACCGACATTCAGTTCCAGATTTGCCAATGCCTTGCGTGTGACGCGCGCCAGAAGTCGTTGATCTTGGCAGCGAATCGCCACCAAGCAACTAGCTGGGTGCACATCATCCGTAATACTTTCGATCACACC
>CAMBPA010000251.1 GCA_945869355.1 Bordetella parapertussis | reverse complement strand
TAAATCGCCGCAACCATGCCGTAATTAATCAAAGATTGATCTGCTACGACGGGATTCGTGTTGATGCCCGCATCTAACGCCAGCTTGAACTGAGGCGTCACACGCCATACCGGTGCGATAGAAACTGAATAGAGATTGGTTCGGTTAGGATCATTACTGAGACCGACTGACTGACTTGTGTTGTAAGGAGCGCGCAGGTACGCAACGTTAGCGTGTAACTCCGCCTCTTCCCAAAAATACGAAGCAATCGCAATCACGCCATAGTTAAGCGCTGCATTCCCTACGCCGTAGTTTTGCTGTGCGTTTGTCGCGGGCAGAATCACTTGTGGCTTAAGCGCGAGATTCAATCCCGTTTCCCCGTCGCCGTAAAACCGCCATTTCAACCCGAAAGAGTAATTGGTGACTGAAGCGAAATTGCCTTTGGGGCTGCCGTAGTACGTTGCGCCGATAAATGCGTCAAGCTCATCGGTGACGCCTCGCGTATAAGTAAAAGGCACGGCACGCACCGCCCCCCCACCCTCATAATCTACGGCTGCGCTCGTTGGATCGGTTTGCTCGCTAGCTGCACCGTACTCTTTTGCAAAGCTGCCATACAGTTCGATTTGATTCGTCTTATGCCCAACCGTCCCTGCATCGTCCGTGTTGAGCGGAGCGTAACCATACGAAAGTGGAGCAAGTGTCAGCGCAGCTAACGCAAAAGCCGTCGTCCACAGGGGACGCAGACAGTAAGTTGTGCGCTGAGTGTTCATCTATTTAGTCGACCTTAATATTGGCCTTCTTAATCACACCGGCCCACTTCACGATTTCAGCATTGACAAACTTTGTCCACTCTTTCGCATCACGCGGATCAGGAATGGCACCGCGATCGATGATGCGTTTCTGGAAGTCAGGGTCATTGACGAGCTTGCGTACATCAGCACTAATCTTTTCCACAATCGCGGGTGGGGTGCCGGCCGGCGCGATCAAACCGCCCCAGCCGCTGCCCTCAAACCCAGGAAAGCCAAGCTCGGCAACGGTAGGAACATCAGGTAATTGCGGGACGCGTTTTTCGCTTGTCATCGCAATCGCTTTGATTTTTCCGGCTTTAATCTGTGGCAAGGCAGAGGCTAGGCTATCGACGGACAGCGTAATTTGCCCGCCGAGCAGATCTGTCATGGCAGGACCGCTGCCCTTGTAAGGCACCCCGGTAAAGTCAATACCAGCCGTACTCTTGAAAAGCTCGCCTGTCAGGTGTTGTGATGTGCCGATACCTGCATAACCGACGTTTAGCGCACCGGGGTTCTTCTTTGCGCCAGCAATTAATTCGCCGAGCGTGTTAAAGGGCGACGAGGGGTGTGCAATGATCATTAAGGGCACGATAAACACACCGTTAACCATCACAAAGTCTTTTTGTGGATCGTAGGGCAACTTTGGATACAGACTTGGGTTGACCCCTATCGAACCGCTCGTGCCAAACGTTAGGGTATAGCCATCATTGGGCGCAGTTTTGCCGGCGAGCATACCGGCGATGGTGCTTGCGCGGTTGTCAACGATGACTTGTTGGCCCCAAACCTTTGTCAGACCGTCCGCTAACAAACGGGCGACGATATCCGTCGCTTGTCCAGGTGGGAAGGGAACGATGATTTTGACGGGTTTGTTGGGGTAGTCGCCCTGCGCGTGCACACCGCCTGCGACGAGGCAGGCTACACCGGTCAAAGCCGTAATGAGTAGTTTTTTGAGTAGCATTGTCGTCCACCATATAAAGAAAGAATGTGGCGCGCGTCATTGTGCACGCATTGTTTGCAAGTATGAGGTTACCATTAGGTGACCTTTTTCTGTACGGCAAATCAACAATCCACCGCTCGTTTGCGGGTTGGTTATTAGGGTTTTACAGGGGGGTTGGCCAAAGCTCGCAAAACTACGCAAATGACATGCACCTTGTAAACTTCGATTAATCAACTGTTTTAAAAGACTTAGAGCCTTGTTACCGCGCGTTTTGACACAGTCTTTGTTTAACGACGCTGAAACGAAAGGATGGCTAGTGATCCGAGAGAAACATAGATGACCTTTGCTTTAAATGAGCTTCTTATCAAAGCCGCAACTATTGACGAACTACTTGGCCCTAACTATCAGCCACAGATCGGGCAGAAAGACAGCACGGATGCTGCGGCCTTAAGACTCGCTGCGTGGTGTCGCTCTGCATCAAGCGGAGATTGGGGTTTATTCTTTAAGCGTATTAGTCGTGACAAGCTTTTTATTGATCAGGTCTTAGCCCGCTTTGCTGAGGTCAAGCATGCGCCAGGCTCACCACAACCCGCGTGGTTTGTGGATGCGCAATGGACATATCAAGCGTTAACGGGTGAGCTCGGCAATGGCAAGCTTTTTTTAGTGAATGGCGCCGAACCTCGGCCCTTCGAGAAGATTTTTTACGCGCTCGTGACGCTTGCCGAGGCAAAGGTCATTGACAAGACACCGCCACAAGCGCTCGCTTTGTTTAATAATTCGGCTAGAGCGGATTTGCGCACAGGGCTGTTAAAACTACTCACAGACTTGTATGCCCCGTTGCTGTACAACAAGTTGGTCGCGATCTTAAAAAAATGTACGCCAGATGGAAAACTACCCCCTGCAACTGCCACGGCTGGTACAAATCAGTTTGATAGGTTGGTAGAGGATTTGAGGGTGACTGAGCTGGCGGCGCTCTTTGCCGAAAAACCAGTCTTACTGCGCTTAACAGCTACGATTGTTAGGCAATGGATTGATACAACGGCCGAATTGTTCACGCGCCTGCATACTGACATTACCGACATCAGGGCTGTAATCACACACTCGGCACCCGATGTCAAAGTGCAAGCGATTGGCGGTGATTTATCTGATCCGCATAACTTCGGTCATTCGGTGCAGATCCTTACCTTCGAGGACCAAACCAAGCTTGTCTATAAACCTAAAGATTTGCGTTTGGATGTTGCTTGGTATGACTTGATCCTTAGATTTAACGGCAGTTCGCCTCCTGTGGAGCTCATGCCAGTCAAGACGATTGCTTGCCAAGACTATGGCTGGACAGCGTTTATTGAACACACAGCATGCAAATCGCTACAGGATTTTGAACTGTTCTATCGCCGCTCGGGTGCGTGGCTGGCAATATTTCATTTGTTTGCCAGCAGTGACATGCATTTTGAAAATATCCTAGCCCATGGCGCGCATCCCGTTCCGATTGATTTAGAAATGATTTTGCAGGCGTCCGCACCTGAAGCAGAGCAAGAAACGCCTGAAACTGCGGCGCTAATCGAAGAAGGTCAGATTGTTTTTAACTCGGTCTTGATGGTTGGCATGCTGCCGTCCTACGCAAAGAGCCCTAATAACAAGATATTTGATGCGGGCGGACTAAACGCTGTTAAAAGCAGCACACCCGTAGGCGTATGGAAGAGCGTCAATACAGATGCGATGCGCTGGATGCAAGCGCCTAACGACTCAGCCGAGACGCCTAATATTCCCTACATCAATGGGCAATATGCACAGCTCGGTGATTATTTACCCGTCTTCGTAGAAGGCTTCGAGCAGTACTCG
>CAMBPA010000250.1 GCA_945869355.1 Bordetella parapertussis | reverse complement strand
GAACGGGCAGTTTGGCCCATAAAAAAAGACCCGCCTGAGGCTCAACAAAAATCTCAAGGCCCGCTACCCGCATGCTCTGCGCAACCGTTTGGTGTGCAGTACGCAATTTTTCTGTAATGAAGCGTACGTGCTTGTCGTAGTGCCCTTCGCTCAACACATTGGCCACGACACGTTCGGTTACTTCGGATGACGTCAACCCCACAGCCATTTTGGTTCGGGCCAGATCCGCCAAAACTTCCGTATGTGCGGCCAGGTAACCCACGCGCAACGTGGGCGCAATGGTCTTAGAGAACCCGGAAATGTAGATCACTCTGTGCAAACCCTCCAGAGCCGCTAAGCAGGCCGCCTCGGGCGGCGCAAGCTCGCGATAGATATCATCCTCAATGACCCACAAACCATAACGATCTGTCAACGCGAGCAACCGCTGTGCGTTCGCCTTAGACAATGAGCTCCCTGAGGGATTTTGTAAAACCGTATTGACGAAAATGGCTTTCGGTTGCATCGTTTGCAGCACGTGTTCAAGTTGCTCGAAGTCATAACCATCTTGCGTACGGGCCACGCCAATGACATTGAGTCCAGCGAGCTGGAGGATCTGCAAAAGGTTGCAGTAGCAAGGATCCTCCACAACCACCGTATCGCCAGCTCGCAACACGGTGCGCACCACCAAATCGAGTGCTTGGGTTGCACCTTGAGTCAATAATATGTTGCTCGGCTCGACCGGCACATCAAAGCGTCGTAACGACAACGCAATATGCTCGCGCAGAGTGCCCATCCCATACGGATGGCCATACCCACCAAACCGCGGACCCGGGACGCGGCCCAATGCGCGTAGCGCATGCTGCAGACCACTTTCGTTAATCCACTCACCAGGAATCCAACCGCAACCGGCTTTGCTCGGTACCGAGTGATCTGCAAAGACATCGGACAAAAGCCAGGCGGCGCTTAATGTGGGGGCAGACCAAATGGGAGCGGGGGCTATCACCGCGGAGGTGAAACCCGCAACGCGATACGCGGCGCCTCGACGCGCCACCAAATGCCCCAATTCAACCAAGCGTTGATACGCCTGAGCGACCGTGAACGGGCTGACCGCGTGGCCACGCGCTAGCGTGCGCACCGAAGGCAGCGCGTCGCCCGCACGCAATGTGCGCGCCTCAATCGCACGCGCCACGCCACCTACAATCTGCTCGACCAGACCCAGATTGGACTGCCGATCTAAGACCAACGTTAGTATCATCGCTGTTTACCAGTACAGTTCGAGGCAAATAAGCCCCTATTTTCAATACAGTTTGCCATAATGTACTGTAACTGTACTGGTAAAAACGAAGTTTCACCCGTTAAAGTGGTGCATTAGCTCGACAACGGAGACCTCCCATGAACGCTATTACCGAAAAAATCAGCCTGTCTACAGATGTGGACATGGCCAATTTCTGGATGCCTTTCACTGGCAACAAACAATTCAAGGCCGCGCCACGCATTCTGAAAAGCGCAAAAGGCATGTACTTCACAACGGCTGATGGCCAGAAAGTACTCGATGCAAGTGCCGGGCTCTGGTGCGTGAACGCTGGTCACTGCCGTGACGAAATTACCGAAGCTGTACACAAACAAATGATGGAGCTCGACTACGCGCCTCCATTCCAAATGGGGCACCCACTCGCCTTTGAAGCAGCGAAAAAAATTGCTGAGGTGATGCCTGCGGGTCTTGACCGTATCTTCTTTGCGAACTCGGGCTCCGAGGCCGTCGACACAGCACTCAAAATGGCACTCGCCTACCACCGTGCACGCGGTGAAGGTCAGCGTACGCGTTTGATCGGTCGCGAGCGCGGCTATAGCGGCGTGGGCTTCGGTGGCATCTCGGTTGGCGGCATCCTTGCAAACCGCAAAGCCTACTCAGGCGCACTGATCCCCGGTGTGGATCACATTTCACATACACACAACTTGGCTGAGATGGCCTACAGCAAAGGGCAGCCTGCATGGGGTGCTCACCTTGCCGATGATCTCGAGCGTCTGTGCGCACTGCATGATCCCTCAACGATTGCGGCAGTGATTGTTGAGCCCGTCGCAGGCTCGACCGGCGTACTGGTTCCACCTCAGGGTTACTTGCAACGTCTGCGCGAAATTTGTACCAAGCACGGTATCCTCTTGATATTCGACGAGGTGATCACCGGCTTTGGTCGTTTGGGTAAAGCCACGGCTAGCGAACTGGTAGGAGTCACGCCAGACCTTCTCACCATGGCCAAAGCGATGAACAACGCAGCGATCCCGATGTCAGGTGTCGCAGCAAGTCGTCAAGTCCATGACACGATCGTCAACGGCAGTGCTGGTGGCGCGATTGAATTCTTCCACGGCTATACCTACTCGTCGCATCCAACGGCCGCAGCAGCTTGCTTAGCTACACAAGAAATCTACCGCAAGGAAGGTTTGTTTGCCCGCGCTGCAGGCTTAGCACCCAAGTTCGAAAAAGAAATCCACGCGTTGCGCGGCGAGCCTTTCGTCAAAGATATCCGCAACCTTGGCCTGATGGGTGCTGTAGAGCTGCAGTCACGCGACGGTGCACCGGGTGCACGTGCCTATGACGTGTTCATCAAGTGTATGGAAAAAGGTGTGTTGGCGCGCTTCACCGGCGATAACATGGCTTTCTCGCCGCCACTGATTGTATCGGAAGGCCAGATCGAAGAAATCTTCGCAACGGTCAAAAAAGTTCTGCACGAAGTCGCCTAAACAACATCGCGTAACACCTGAAGGGGCGCCTTGTGCGCCCCTTTTTTGTGCATACAAAATCTCTCTGACGCGGTACGCCGCTTAGATACAATCCATCACCATTTTTTGATCTGCATGCCCCTCACTGGAATCCTTGACCTCATGAACTACCAACTACCCTTCCCCTCTGGCCGTCAACCCGTGTTGGCGCGTAACGTTGTCTCGACCTCGCAACCTTTGGCTTCTCAAGCGGGTGCTGCCGCGTTCGCACGTGGCGGCAATGCCATTGATGCTGCACTGGCTGCTGCGATCACCTTGACTGTGGTCGAGCCAACCATGAACGGCATTGGTGGTGACGCTTTCGCTATCTTGTGGGATGGCAAAGCCTTACACGGACTGAACGCCTCTGGACGCGCCCCTGCCGCCTGGTCGCCCGAGCGTTTCAAGGGCATGGCCGCCATGCCGCATCGCGGCTGGGAATCAGTGACCGTTCCTGGCGTGGTTTCACAATGGGTAGAGCTATCGAGCAAGTTCGGCAAGCTCCCTTTTGAGGACCTCTTCAAGGATGCGATCCGACACGCGCGCGACGGCTTCCCTGTGAGCCCCGTGATCGCACGTCAATGGAAAGACGCCGCTGCCGAATTACATATGCATCCAGGCTTTGAGGCCTTCATGCCAAATGGTCGTGCGCCCGAAGCCGGAGAGATCTGGCGCTTTCCAGACCAAGCCGACACGCTCGAAGACATCGCGCGCACGAAGGGTGAGTCGTTCTACCGTGGTCGCCTCGCAAAAGCGATCGCGGCTTTTGCGAAAGAATGTGGCGCTGCCATGACCGAGGCCGATCTGGC
>CAMBPA010000249.1 GCA_945869355.1 Bordetella parapertussis | reverse complement strand
GTCTTCTACGTGTTCATGATGAGTGCTGCAGGCGTTATCGGCGCAATCATGTGGTACGTTCTGACACGTACGCGCATCGGGAAGATCGTACGTGCAGCCGCCCACAATCCCACAATGACGTCCGTACTAGGTCTAAATACCACTTGGATTTACGCGGGTGTTTTCGTATTTGGTGGCGCTTTAGCTGGACTTGCCGGGGCGCTTGCCGCGCCGGTTCGGTCGATGTCTGCTGGAATGGGCTTCTCAATCCTGATTGAATCCTTCATCGTCACGGTGATTGGTGGCATGGGCTCGGTGAGCGGAGCGTTAGTTGGCGCGTTGCTGATCGGCCTCGTGCGCTCTTTTGGCTCGATCGGGTTTCCTCTGTTTGTAGAAGGCATCATGTTCATTGCGATGGCCTTAATTCTCGTGCTCAAGCCGAGCGGCCTTCTCGGCAAGGAGCAACGCTGATGAACACACATTCAAGCTTCAATAAGGACCTACTTATCGCGTTGGCTGGACTCGCGATCTTAGTCGCGATTCCCTTTTTCTCACCCGGGCGCGTGGCGCTAGATTTTGTCATCCGATTAGCTGCCTTTGGTCTTTTTGCGACCTCGCTCAATATTTTGGTGGGCTATGGCGGCATGGTGTCGTTCGGGCATGCCATGTTTTTTGGCGGTGGGGCCTACGCCTTTGGCCTGCTCATGCAGAAAGGTGGCGCTTCCATCCCGGTGGCAATACTCGGCGCTATCCTGTTTTGCGCCCTCTTGGGCTTTGTCATTGGCGCGATCTGCGTCAGGCTAAAGGAAATCTATTTTTCTTTCCTAACGCTCGCCTTCCAAATGTTGATCCACAGCATCATCATCACCTGGACATCACTTACCGGTGGCGATCAGGGACTGATGGGGGGCATTCCGCGCGTCTGGGGCAGTTTGAACCTCGCTGATGTACACACCTTGTATTGGTTTTCTTGCGGGCTTGGCGTGGTTTGCCTCTTTCTCATGCGCAACATCCTCCAGTCACCGTTCGGCTACACCTTGCGGATGGTGCGCGACAACGCAGATCGTGCACAGTTCTTAGGCATCAATGTATGGCGAATTCGTCTGTATGCGTTTATCTTGGCCAGCTGCTTTGCAGGTATTGGTGGCGTGATCATGGCGTTATTTGTATCAGGCGCCTACCCAGAGTTCAGCTACTGGACGATGTCAGGTGAAGCCGTCTTTATGATCATGATGGGTGGTCTGCATACCTTTATAGGTCCAGTCGTCGGTGCAGGACTCTTAATGGTCTTTAACGACATCATTACGCGCACAACCGAATACCATGGCTTAGCGCTTGGCATCATCGTCCTGTTTTTTGCCTTGGGTCTCAAACGGGGCATGACGGATTTCGTTGTGCAAATTTATCAGTCACTTAGCCGTAAAGGAGCACGTTCATGAGTAAACCTTCCATTACTGTAGTCACGGGTGGCTCAAGCGGCATCGGTGCAGCATGCGTCCGACACCTCGCCAAGCGCGGCGACCATGTTGTATCGCTAGATTTGCCTGGTACGTGGTCCGACGAGAAAATGAAGGCGATGGGCGTACATATCTATGCATGCAATGTGACCGATGACGATGCGATGCATAAAGTTGCAAAGATGATTGAAGACACGCACGGTCCTGTCACGGCTTTAGTCAATAGCGCAGGGATTTTGCAACATCGCCTGCCACCTGATCGCCTCACCATGACGGAATGGGATCGCGTCGTCGATATCGATCTACGCGGCACGTATCTTGCGTGTGCGATTTACGGCTCCCGGATGGTGGAGCTCGGCGGCGGTGCAATCGTTAATATTGCCTCAATCACGTCACTGCGGTCCTCTCCCTTGCACGCCTATGGTCCCGCTAAGGCCGCGGTCGCCGCAATGACGGCCGGCCTAGCGGCAGAGTGGGGACGTTCTGGTGTACGCATCAACGCGATTTCTCCTGGCTATGTGTTGACTGAGGCACTACAGGCTGCGATTGATCGCAAAGATCGCAATCCCGAAGACCTCACCTCACAAGCAGCGATGGGTCGTTTCGTTACACCCGATGAAATCGCAGACTCAGTCGGTTTCTTGTTATCTCCTGCGGCAAAAGCCATTACCGGTATCAACCTTCCTGTTGACGCGGGTTGGCTGGCTGGGTCAACTTGGCAAACATACGGCGGTGTTCCACCAGCACGCAACGTACAAAACGAGGGTCGTAAGTAATGCTCAAGATCGAACACCTTAATAAGTCCTTCGGTGGTGTTGTCGCGACCTCAGATGTCTCGATTCATTTCAAAACAGAATCGCTAAGCGCTGTCATTGGTCCCAATGGCGCTGGCAAGACCACCTTCTTTAACTTGATCTCCGGAGCTTTGCGACCTGACTCGGGTCGAATTTTGCTGGATGGCGAGGATATCGTAGGCACTCCCAGCAGCGAAATTGTGCACAAGGGCATTGGTCGTGCATTTCAGGTGGCCAAACTATTCAAGACCTTAACGGTAGAAGAATCTTTGCGCGGCGCCTTGATGTCGCCTCTCGGAAAGTCCTCGCAAATGCATGGTCGCTTTCCCTTGGCGCAAACGCGCGACCGCGCTTACGAGGTCATGGAACAACTTGGTTTGCACAACAAAGCTGATGTCATTAGTGGCAATCTCTCGCATGGGGATCAAAAGCTCCTCGATATGGCTTTAGCACTCGTGCTCAAGCCAAAAGTACTGTTGCTTGATGAACCTGTTGCAGGTATGGGACCCGAAGAGCGTGAGCAGATGATTCAAACTGTGTACGCGCTCTGGAAAAAAGGTGGCCTCACCGTTGTATTGATCGAACATGACATGGAGATTGTCTTTCGTATTTCTCAGCACATTCACGTGCTGTCATACGGCAAAGTTCTCGCCGAGGGCAGTGCCGAGCAAATTCGTAATAACCCAGCGGTGATCGAAGCTTATCTCGGAACACCAACGGAGGCGCACGCATGAGCAAGCAAGTATTGAAAGTCGACGGCATCGATGTTTTTTACGGGACGAGCCAAGCGCTATTTGGTTTGTCCTTCGATGTACAACAAGGTGAAACCTTGGCCCTGCTGGGGCGCAACGGTGCGGGCAAGAGCACAACCATGAAGTCGGTCGCAGGCGTTATCCCAGCACGTAAAGGGGCCGTTACCTTGCACAACCAAGTTGTGACAGGCAAGGCCGCGCACTTGATCGCACGGGCTGGCGTGGGCTACGTACCCGAAGATCGCCAGATTTTTCCGGATCTGACTGTTGAGGACAATCTCACCATCGCAGTCAAGAAAGGCGCTAACGGTGAAGACGATTGGAGCGTTGCACGGGTCTATGACATGTTGCCGCTGCTCAAGCCTTTGCGCGAACGTCTTGGCGGGCAACTTTCTGGCGGTGAACAGCAAATGCTAACGGTCGGTCGCTCCCTGATGGGAAACCCGGATGTTCTATTGCTCGACGAACCTAGCGAAGGTCTCGCCCCCATCATGATTCAAAAAATTGGCGAGCTGATTCAATCTTTACGCAAAATGGGTAAGACCATCGTGCTAGCCGAACAAAACCTGCACTTCTGTTTAGGCTTGGCCGATC
>CAMBPA010000248.1 GCA_945869355.1 Bordetella parapertussis | reverse complement strand
GAAGGCGATTTTCGGTAGGCGACGCTGCGCCATTGCGCGAAAGTCATGCAGATTGATAGCGGTGGCCATGATGTGCTCGGTTAACTTGTTAGCGATGATGCGTCAATGCACCGACAGCGGATAGTGAAAATTTACTACAGACGATACGTGCGTGGGCGGTGAGACCTCAAAATGCTGCAAAGCAACAGCGACCTAGGTGCGTTTGCACGTTAATTTGTGCAGGTACGATTTATAGTACAACTGTGCAAGCTTATTCCTCGTCACTTATTTTTAATGGATCGGTTTATGAAAATCACGGTATCTGGAGCAAGTCCCTATGTTCGTAAAGTGATCGCTTGTGCGATCGCACGCGGCCTTGAGGGGACCTTTGAAAAATGGTCAATTTCAACAACGGATCCGGTGCTGTCGGACTCAAACCCACTGGGAAAGATTCCCACCCTTGTCACTAACGAGGGTGTGGCAATGTTTGATAGCCCCGTCATTTGTGAATACATCGACAGCCTTGGCGCTGCGGCTCCTTTATTTCCTGCCGTCGGTCCCGCACGCTGGAAGGCGCTGCGCCTACAAGCGATTGGTGATGGCATTCTGGATGCGAGCCAGCCACGTCGCCGAGAAATCGCGTTGCCTCAAGACGAAGGGCGCATTGGCTACATCTTGCTACAGCAAGGAAAGGTGGCTCGTGCGCTTGACGTGCTCGAGGCCGAAGCTTCCTCGCTTGTTCAGTTAGCAACGATTGGTGAGATCGCTGTGGCGTGTGCACTCGGTTATCTTGATTTCAGATTTGCCAATGAACCTTGGCGTGTAGGTCACCCTAAGCTTGCGGCTTGGTATGCGAGTGTTGAGAAGTTAGCGCCAATGGCAAAGACGCTTCCGGTCGCCTCCTAAAGCGTTCATCTTAAGGTAAAACAGCCCTCCAAAGAGGGCTGTTTTTTTACCATAGACTACAGAAAAACTTACCCGACTTTTGGTGCTTGACTGATTGCGAGCTTCACGGACTCAGGCGTAAACGGAATGGTGCGCAGTCTCACACCGATTGCGTCATAGACTGCGTTCGCGATCGCTGCAGGAACGGTTGTCGGTGCTTGTTCGCCCGCGCCCCACACGGGTTGGCCTGGTCGATCAATCAGTGTGGTGACGACTTTGGGAACATCCGGGAAGCGCAAGATCGGGTAGCTCGTCCAATCAACACTCGTCACCGTATTGCCGGTCCATTTCACTTCTTCCATTAGCGTACGGCTGACGGTTTGGATCACACCGCCTTCGACCTGATTGATCACGCCATCCGGATTGATAATTTGTCCGCAGTCGTGCGCGACACAGACGCGTGTCACTTTAATCTGACCCGTTGTACGGTTTACTTCCACATCCGCCACGGTCGCAACGTAGGTGATGGTGTTGTTATAGCGAACATAGGAGATGCCGCGACCTTTAGCGATGTTGCCTTGCGCACTCGCTGGATTCGGGCTTGGGCGAGCTTGCCAGCCAGAGTCCTTCAGTACGGCTTTAATCACATCTATCGCACGAGGATCTGAAAGGTGTTTGAGGCGGAACTCAGCTGGGTCGGCTTTTGCAGCGGCGGCAAGCTCATCCATGAAGGACTCATTGGCAAAGCTGTTTTCGATACGACCCGGGCTACGCAAGTGTGAGGCACGGAAGATCGCCTGCTCGATATGTTTTGTAGTGACCTTAATGTTCGGGAGCGCGTAGGGAGCAGCGGAGTTTTGGAACAAGAAGCCAACCCAATTGCCGGGGCGGGGATTACCCGTTTCAGCAGTAGCAAGCAAAGGGAAATCTAAAGGCTTAAACGCTGCGATATGGTTTAAGGCGATATAGAAATCACTTTGCCAGCCAGTTACATTCCCCTGTGCGTCAAAGCTCGCCTCGAAATCCATGGACCGTGGTGGGCTCTTGGGTGCTAACGCAGTTTCATCGTGACGCATCCATTGAACACGGACGGGTTTTTTGATGATCTGTGCGATCAGTGCTGCGTCGGCTGTGGCGTCTTCATGCCCGTTGCGACCATAGCACCCCGAGCCGTCGAGGTACACCAGACGAATGGAATCTTTGGGCAGCTTGGTCAACGTTGCGATTTCGTCTTGCATCGAATGCGTCGCTTGCGACGCCGACCAGAGCGTCATTTTTCCATCGCGAAAGTCCGCAACCGCACAGGAGGGTCCTGATGATGCATGTGTTTGCACAGCAAAGTTATAGGTGGCTTTGATGCGCTTGGCACCGCCTGCGAACGCGGCATCGATATTTCCGACATTTTGTGTGACATCGGTTTTTGCAACGGGCAGCTGGCGCCAGTGCTCGTATAGCTTCGCTTGTGGTGGGAGTTCACGACCCGCAGACCAGGTTGTCTTGACGGCCTTAGCGGCTTTCACTGCACTCCACTCGTCTTTGCAGACGACTGCTAAGAAGTTGCCCTGACGAACTGTCTGCACGTAACCCTTCAGTTTTTTTGCATCGGTGTCGTCAAAGCTCACGAGATTTGCACCCATCTCAAGTGGTCGAATCACGCGAGCATGGAGCATGCCTGGTAAGCGGAAATCATGCACAAAAAGATGTTCGCCCGATACCTTATCCGGGATATCGACGCGCTGGATCGATTTGCCGACAAGCGTATATTCTTTATGCGACTTAACAGGCGCCTTCGGGTCAACTTTAAGCTTAAAGCCCTCGCCAATGACATCGCCATACGAGAGGCTTTGTCCTGGCTTAGACGCGGCAGTGATTACGCCATCTTTCACCGTGAGGTCAGTGACCGGTACGTTCAGTTTTTCAGCCGCGCGAGCAAGCAACGCGCTGCGCGCGTTCGCCGCAGCGATGCGCAGTTCACTGCCTCCTTGAGACAGCGTGATCGCACCGCCCGTTAACCACTGATCAGGCGTTGTGGCGGTATCACCCATGATCATAGAAATTCTTTCGAATGGAACAGACAGCTCTTCGGCAGCAATTTGTGAGAGCGCTGTCTTGGTGCCAGTGCCCAGGTCAACTTTGCCGACAAAGACGGTGACCTGACCGTCACGGCCAATTGATAACCAGGAGTCCAGCACATCCTTTGCTACACTCTTAGGGGGAAGTAGGCCGTAGTTTGCGGCAGCGGGCGTAGCGCCCATCGAAAAACTAACAACCAACATACCAGCACCGCTGGCTTTCAAAAATTCGCGTCGTGTGAATGCGTTCATGAGTTCACCTGTGAATAAATAAGTTGTGGGTTGAGATCAGGCAGCAGCGATGTAGCGTTTGACTGCCGCCACAATCCGCTGATGGGTGCCACAACGACACAGATTTCCCGCGAGTGCCTCGTTAATTTGCGCGTCGCTTGGTTTTTTATTGGTGGCGAGAAACGCGCTCGCGGTCATGATCATGCCATTGATGCAGTAGCCGCACTGCACGGCCTGCTCATCAATGAAGGCTTGCTGCAATTTGCCAGGTTTTTTTGAGCTTCCTAGACCTTCAAGCGTGGTGATGTTTTTACCTTGCATGGCTGTCGTCGGTGTCACGCACGAACGCACGGCTTGCCCGTCTACAACAACCGTACAGGCGCCACATTGCCCGAGCCCGCAGCCAAATTTAGGTCCGTTGAC
>CAMBPA010000247.1 GCA_945869355.1 Bordetella parapertussis | reverse complement strand
GTTGCTGTGGATGCTGATGTTGTCTGGCTGGACATTGGCCGTCGCCATTTTTTCTCGCACCTTGCCCTTGGCCATGGTGGCCCGCGTCATTGGCATTTTGGGCTTGGTGTCAACCGGCTTCCTGATGTTCATCTTGGTCACCTCCAGTCCGTTTGAGCGTTTGTTGCCTGCGCCCGCTGATGGCAAAGATTTGAACCCCTTGTTGCAAGACCCTGGTCTGGTCATTCACCCTCCCATGTTGTACATGGGCTATGTCGGTTTTTCTGTGGCCTTTGCTTTTGCTGTGTCGGCTTTGCTATCGGGCCGAATGGATGCAGCGTGGGCACGTTGGTCGCGGCCATGGACCATTGTTGCTTGGATTTTCATGACAGCGGGCATTGCCCTGGGTTCATGGTGGGCGTATTACGAATTGGGCTGGGGCGGTTGGTGGTTTTGGGATCCGGTCGAAAACGCATCCCTCATGCCTTGGTTGTTTGGCACCGCCCTTATTCATGCGCTCATGGTCACAGACAAGCGCGGCGGCTTCAAAGCTTGGTCGGTGTTGCTGGCCATTGGCGCATTTTCACTTTCGCTGTTGGGCACCTTCTTGGTTCGCTCAGGCGTGCTCACGTCGGTTCATGCCTTTGCCTCCGACCCCAAGCGCGGCGTGTTCATTCTGATTTTCTTAGCGGTTGTTGTGGGTGTTTCTTTGACTTTGTTTGCTTGGCGCGCACCCAAAGCCACACTGGGTGGCAAGATGGGTTTGGTGTCGCGTGAGTCCATGCTGATTGCCAACAGTGTCTTGTTGGTGGTGGCCACGGGCGCAGTGTTGTTGGGTACCATTTACCCCCTCATTGTCGACGCGCTTAATTTGGGCAAACTCTCTGTGGGTGCACCTTACTTCAACGCAGTGTTTGTGCCCCTCATGGTGCCGGTGGTGTTTTTGATGGTGCCAGGTGGCATTGCGCATTGGCGCGAGGCGCGGTGGGCACAACTGGGCCACGATTTGCGTTTTCCTGCATTGGCTGCTGTTGTCGCGGGTGTTGCAATTTGGACGCTGACCGAGCGCGGCACTTGGCTCACCGGCATGGGCATGGCCTTGGCCACTTGGGTGGTGGTAGGTTTGCTCATCCAAATTGCCATTCGCTTCAAAAAGCCAGGGCGTATTCCGCCTTCATTTTGGGGCATGCACTTGGCGCATTTGGGCATTGCGGTGATCACGGTGGGTATCACCATGGTGAAAACTTATGAAGTCGAGCGCGATGTGCGCATGGGCTTGAACGATACCGTCACCATTGAAAACTACAGCTTCGAGTTGGTGGGCGTCTCTGATGTCAATGGCCCCAATTACAAAGCCATTCGTGGTGATGTCAAGGTCACCAAAGACGGCAAACAACTTGAAATGTTGTATCCCGAAAAACGCAAATATTTTTCTTCCGCCATGCCCATGACCGAGGCGGGTATCGATTCGGGTTTTTTCCGCGATTTGTATGTTTCTTTGGGTGAGCCCATTGAAGGTGAGCGCCTGCAGTGGAGTGTGCGAGTGTTTTACAAGCCCTTTATATCTTGGCTTTGGTACGGCGCTATTTTGATGGTCTTTGGTGGTTTGTTGGCGGTGAGCGATCGACGCTATCGCAAGTCTGCCAACACTTTGGCTTAAGCACATCTAACCCAAGCCCCTGCAGTTGTTCACACTCAGAAAGTTGTCGTGAAAAAGTTTTTAATTCCGTTGGGACTGTTTTTAGGCTTGGTGATTTTTCTGGCAGTTGGCCTGAACCGAGACCCACGTGAAATCCCCTCGCCTTTGGTTGGCAAGCCGGCGCCCGCATTTTCCTTGAACACACTTGACGCCAATGCGCCAAGGTTTGGACCTCAAGACATGAAGGGTAAAGTATGGATGCTGAATGTCTGGGCCACTTGGTGTGTGGCTTGCCGAGAAGAACACCCTGTGTTGGTTGCTTTCTCAAAAGCCAATCAACTGCCTATTGTGGGTTTGAGTTACAAAGAAGTTCAGCCGCAAGATGAGCCTGCTGGCAAGAAGTTCACGCCCGAAGAAAAACTCCAATTTGCGCGTGATCGAAGCGCTCTTTGGCTCAAGCGACACGGCAATCCTTATGTGCTGTCGGCCATGGATTTGGACGGCCGGGTGGGCATTGACTATGGCGTCTATGGCGTGCCCGAAACCTATGTCATTGATAAAGAAGGTGTCATTCGATACAAGCGGGTGGGCGTGGTCACACCCGAGTTGTTGCAGTCCACCATTTTGCCCTTGGTGCAGAAATTGAACGCCTCTTAAGGGCGCGTGAAAGACAGCATGAATTTGCAAACTGTATTTTTAAAGTGGGTATGTGTGGCAAGTTGGCTCTTGTTGTCTTGCCTTGCCCCCTTGCAGGCCAAAGAGGCGGCTCTACTGGCCGAAGACCCCGTGCTTGAAAAGCGCTTGATTCACATTTCTGAGGAATTACGCTGCATGGTGTGTCAAAACGAATCGCTGGCTTCCTCGCGTGCAGAGTTGGCCAACGACTTGCGAGAAGAGGTTAGAAAGCTCATTCGGGAAGATAAAAGTGACTCGCAAATCAAAGAGTACTTGGTCAACCGTTATGGCGACTTTGTGCTGTACAAGCCAGAAGTCAAGCCACTCACTTGGGTCTTGTGGTTTGGCCCCTTTTTGTTGTTGTTCTTGGCCATCTTGGGCATGGCGTATTACTTGCGGCAACGTCAGGGTGCGCAAAAAAGCAGCCCTGTCTTGAGCGATGAAGATCGACGCAAAGTACAAGAAATTTTGAAATCTGGAGATGCGCCATGAATGCCAGCATGTTGTTTGTTCTCATTGCGCTTGGCATTGCGCTGTGTGCCGCAGTTGTTTTTTTGTGGGTCTTGTTGCGTGAGAGAAAGCCTGTGACGCAGGCTAGTCAAGCCAATGCCAATGCCAAGGTTTACCGCGATCAAATTTTAGATTTAGACCGCGAGCACGACAGCGGCCACATCAGTGATCAAGAATGGCAGCAGTCGCGCGATGAATTGAGCCTGCGCCTGCTAGAAGATACATCTGCAGTAGACGATCCTGCTGCCAAAGCAGAAAAACCCGCCATTTGGACAGCTGTTGTGTTGGCTGTAGCGTTGCCCTTAGGCTCAATGGGCATGTACATGTGGGTGGGCCAACCTGAGGCCTTGAACCCTTTGGCCTTGAAAACACCTGATCAAGTTGACCCCAAAGATTTGGCCAAAATGGCTCAGACTTTGGCAGAAAAGCTGAAAGACAAACCCGACAATTTGCAAGGCTGGGTCATGTTAGGTAGAACCTACCGCACCTTGGAAAATTTTGATGCGGCTCTGAGGGCTTACGACAGTGCGCTTAAGCTTTCTGCCGACGACGACCTGAAGTTGGAGCGCATTGAGGTCATTGCCATGCAGCGTCAAGGTCAATTTGAAGGTGAACCTTGGAACGTCATTCGCGAAATATTACAAAGAGATCCGCAACACTTTGGTGCTTTGCTGACGGCAGGCAGTGCCTCTTACGCAGAAGGCAAGTTTGCAGATGCATTGAAGTACTGGGAGCAGGCCAGAAAGCCCTTAGACGCCAACAATCCTGATTTGGAAGGCTTGGAGAG
>CAMBPA010000246.1 GCA_945869355.1 Bordetella parapertussis | reverse complement strand
TCCGAACCCCATTCGGCGGCCAAATTTACCGCGCGCCAGTACCGCTCTGTCTTCTTCTGTTAAAAACTTTTCCCAAAGCATACTCATTATTTTTTTACCTTTAATGCCTGTGCTTTTTGCATATTTGCCAAACGATCCCACCCGATATCTGCAGTTAACTGATGGGCCACCGACAGTAACCGCGCCTCTGCAAAAGGTCGACCGACCAACTGAGCACCAATCGGCATACCAGCGCTATCGACGCCGATGGGCATCGTCAGCGAGGGTAACCCTAGGTAATTAAATGGTCGAACCAGTGGCGTCAGCGCAGTCACCACGCCGAATACGCGGCCAGGTGTCTCAACATCAGCCTCCTCTTGTGTGGGAACAGGGATGGGCATAGTTGGGCACACCAGAATATCTAAATCGCGCATCGTGCCATGCAGAAATTCATGAAGTATTTTTGCACGCATCTGAAGCGCTTCTAGATAACGTACAGCGGGTACGTGCAGACCTGGCTCCGTTCTAGAAAACACCGCTTGAGAGTAGAGGTCGCGTCGCTCTCGCATCCAGTGTCCATGCAAAGTCGCGGCCTCCACCTTAGAGAAGATATCTGCCATCGCATAACACGTCGCAATCTCATGAGACTGAACACGCGCGACATGTCCAAATCTTTGTTGAGCCACCTCAACGAAGGATTCAAACACCCGCGCAATGTCTGGATGGTAGGGAGCAATACCCTCCAACACTCCCCAACGGCTTGCCTGCCCTGCGCTTTCGATGAGAGACATATAGTTAGGCACGGGCGCATCAATGCTAGAAGCATCTCGAGCGTCCCAACCTGCTAATGCCTGCAGCAGTATCGCGCAGTCCTGGGCAGAGCGCGCGATGGGCCCGACACAGTCGAGCGAGAACGCTCTGGGGAAGCAACCCGCACGAGAAACACGCCCATACGTTCCCTTCATTCCAAACAAGCCATTCATCGATGCAGGTAATCGTGTGGAGCCACCTGTATCAGAGGCCAGTGCACCATAAATAATGCCAGCGCCCACTGCCGCACCAGAACCACTCGACGACCCGCCAGAAATACGTGCTGGATCCCAACTATTACAACAATTGCCGAAATGCGGATTCTGCCCAGTCGGTCCCGCAACCATTTCATTCATATTCAGCGGACCTAAATCCACTGCGCCGGCTTGGTTGAGACTTTGCAAGGCAGAGGCAGTCGTTCGACCAAGATCCGTACCCGTGACCTTTGAGCCGACTGTCATTGGCAGACCCTGGCGTTCAAAGCAGTCTTTATGTGCAAGAGGAATGCCATGTAGCGGCCCGCGCCATTTCCCTGAGGCGGCCTCAAGGTCGAGCTGTTTTGCCTGCGCAATCGCACTGTCTGCCCAGATATCAATAAACGCATTGAGTGTAGGTTGCGTCTGAACAGCACGGTCCAGTGCGCGTCGCGTGAGCTCTTCGGAACTGAACTCTTTGCGTCTTAAGCGCGCGCCAACATCAGTGATTGAAGCTTCCAGAATGTCCGACGACTGATTTAACGTTAGTTGCGTCATATTCAAGTCATCCGATTCGTAGCATCTGCCTCAGTCAAGAGCATCATGGCAAAGTCTTGCGGATGGTCTCCGCTTTGAATGCGGCCTGCGGCACCGCGCCGCACTGCCTCATTGAGCCGCAAGACTTCCGCAGAAATCTGCTTGATGTCAGAGCGAGAAACAATCCCATGCAAGAGTTCACTGGTTTGCTGCAACGCTGCTTGTATAGCATCAATGTCGACCTGACGCGCACGATCACTCATTTAGTGTCTCCTATCATTATTCAATCGATGACCGTTCAGCCACAAAGCCTGACTATTGGACGCCTGCACGTTTCGCAATCGCACGCCAACGCGCTAAGTCTTTCACCATCAGTTGCTGAAAAGACTCTGGCGTACCCGTCGCTGGAGAGGCACCAACCGTCTTGAGAAATTCTGCGAACTCTGGATGCTTGACGATCTTATTCACCTCTGCATTCATCTTTTGTAAGATCGCAGGTGGAATACCAGCGGGCGCAAACAGTCCCCACCACACGTCTACATCAAACGCAGTACCCGTCGCCTCCGTCACCGTTGGAATGTTCGGATAGTCAGGCTCACGGCTCGCTCCGGTAAACGCAAGCTTGGGCAGACTATCTGCAGCATTACCCTTGATCGATGCGATCGTCGTGATAATCATGTCAAGACGTCCCGCCACCAAGTCGAGCTGAGCCGGTGATATTCCTTTGTAAGGGACGGCAGTCATTTTGATATCAAAGGTTTCATTAAAGAGCTCAGTCGCCATTTGCGTGCTGTCACCTAAGCCTGCACTACCAAAGTTAATTTTGCTGGGATTGGCCTTCGCATAAGCGATCAACCCTTTGATGTCTTTGGCAGGAAAATCCTTACTCGTCAGGACGACGAAGGGCGAACGTGCCACTTGCGCGACACCCATAAATGCCTTGGGCGGATCATAGGGCGTTTTTTGTACCGCAGCCGAAGTCGAGATTGAGCTTGAAATAAATAGGAAGGTATAGCCATCGGGCTTTGAGATCGCTACGGCTTGCGAACCGATTGTTCCTGCTCCGCCACCTTTGTTTTCAATCACAACCGTCTGACCAAACGCTTTGCTCAGACGATCTGCCAAACGCCTAGCGATGACATCATTACTACCGCCTGGTGGAAACGGAACAACGATATGGATCGGTGCCGTAGGCCACGCCGGATTCGCAAAAGAAATGACAGGCGTGGTCACTAACGCGACCATCGCGACACAGCATGTTGATAACAGACGACGAATCATGGCGAAACTCCGATAATATATAAAAGTTGTCTTAGTTCCAGAATCTACATACATACTTAATACTGCACATCGCAACACTTAAACAATACTCCTGTGTGGATGCAAAAACCAGTCTTAATCGATTGAAGGTGCATAGCCAAAAGGCTGATTCGGTTGCGTGGCGGTCTGAACCCAGACGCTTTTCACTTACGTGTACTCATAGAGCTAAAGTTGACGACTACCATTCAAAGGGACACATACTCCGCTGTATCATGCACGGGGGGGGACAAAGGAGCCTCGCGGCTATCAGTAAGTTGTCGATACGTCTACGCAGAAAATTTAACGTCGACGATTTGCCAGCCTGCGTTCAAAGATAAAAAAACTACCCTGTATGAGTAGCGCGAGGACCGCTGACGGGATCGCACCAGCAAGCAGCATCGACGTGTTGTTGAGCGCTAAGCCCTGTGCAATACGCTCGCCAAAGCCACCTGCCCCCACAAAGGCTGCGATCGTCGCTGTACCAACGCTTGTGACGGCCGCGACTTTAACCCCACTCAGAATCATCGTCTGCGCGAGGGGAAGCTCTATCAACAACAAACGAAGTCGAAAGCCCAGGCCAAGCGCCGTCGCCGCCTGTCGCATTGAGGAAGAGATTTCACTGAATCCTGCATGGGTAGTTTGTACGATGGGTAACAACGCGTACAAGAACAACGCTACGATCGCAGGTACAGTCCCGATGAGACCGAATAATGAAATTAAAAATGCGAGTAGTGCCAGTGACGGGATTGTTTGAATGACGCCGATCACAGACAAGAC
>CAMBPA010000245.1 GCA_945869355.1 Bordetella parapertussis | reverse complement strand
TGTCGTCGCGATGATGGCCGAGCGCGATCTTGGTCGCCCCTAGCTCTGTTGCGACACGGTACAGAATGCCTCGACGCAGACGCGAGCATAGAGAGCAGGTTGTTTTGCCTTCGGGGACGAGGCGTTTAACAATTGAATAGGTGTCGCGCGTTTCAATATGAAACGGGATATCAAGTTTTTTCAAGTAAGCAGGAAGAATCTCAGCCGGAAAGCCTGGCTGTTTCTGATCCAGATTGACTGCAATGATGTCAAAATCGATCGGCGCGCGTTGGCGCAAGGTCATCAGAATATCGAGCATGCCATACGAATCCTTACCGCCGGATAGACAGACCATAATGCGATCGCCCGCCTCAATCATGTTGTAGTCTGCAATCGCTCGGCCAGCCTCTCGCATCAAGCGTTTGGACAACTTATTGTGCTCGAGTCGCTGCCGTTCTTCAGAAGTTCGCGTAGCTTGTGCCGCAGGGGCGTCGATACTTTGCACGTCAGTATCCTGCCTGAGTGAGATATTGTGTGACCGCGCGGCGGTCACCAGAAAAAATAATCCGCGAGGCTTTGCCTTCGCGCTGATGCGCATACATCGGATCGTAATACTCGCTTAGAAGTGGCCGTATCCACTTGCGGTGTGCGTCGACAGCTCCGGTCTGTGCTTGTAGGTGTAGCGCTTCTTGCATCAGTGAGTGCAGTCGTGCGTGTAGTTCGCCGCCCAGTCGCTTGTATACGTTTTGCAGGCTTTCGAACAAGCGCTGACTAAAGGCGGCAAATCCTGCCTCGGGTCCGAGTTTGCGATGAAATTGCGAGCCAAGATCTTCGATGTAATCGTGCAAAATGCGCTCGACCCTTGATTCATGTGACTCTTCCACCCAGACGACGGGGCTCGTTAGCATTGCTTCGCGCAACGGGATGGGCAGCGCGCATCGGCCGATGAGCCGTGACTCATCTTCGAGCGCGATGCGCTTGATCTGTTGCGCGTGTAAGCGCATGAATGCAATAGCTAGGCTATTGTCAAAATCAATTTGCATGGGTTGATCGTTGGCATGTTTGCCAAAGCTCGAGCCACGATGGTGAGCCAGTTTTTCGAGATCGATTGTTGCGCTGAGGCTTTTGATGACTTCTGTTTTCCCGCATCCTGTGAAACCCGCAATGAGGACGAACTGTGACTCTGCGATGCCTTGTGCTAATTGCGCGAGCAAAAAACCACGCATGGCCTTGTAGCCACCAATGACGCGGGGGTATTGAATGCCGGCCTCGGCCAACCACTGCTGCGAAATACGCGAACGCAAGCCACCACGAAAACAGTACAAGTAACCTTCGGGGTGTGCCTTGGCGAACTCGACCCATTTTGCAACGCGTTCATTTTTTATTTGCCCGCTAACGAGCTCGTGGCCGAGTTTGATTGCGGAGTCTTGCCCCGCTTGTTTGTAACGTGTCCCGACCCGGTGCCGTTCTTCGTCTTCCATCAATGGCAGGTTAATGGCGCCCGGGAAAGCTCCCTGTGAGAACTCGACGGGTGCACGCACGTCCAGCAACGGGACGCCACGATTTAGAATGTCTGCATAGCCATCCGAGTCTGAACGCGTCATCTTGGCTTCGTCGCAGTGGTCAGTTTGCACTCCGACAGAATCGGAGCCGCGAGCGTTAATTCAAAGTGGCGCAGTTCATCTCGTCGAAAGACATGAATGTTGAGCCGATCGCCAGGCTGATAGTGAGCGAGTAGTGTATCAAAGGCATTGAGGGCCGAATCGATTTTTAGGCCATTCACAGCGACAAGGATATCGTTAGCCGATAGCCCGGCTTGATGCGCAGGACCATGTTGAAGCACGGTTGCGATCACTTGGTGCTCACCTTGCTTACGAATACGTATGCCGGTACTTGGTGCTTTAGAGGCGGCGCTCCATTGCATAGTGATTCCGTGTTGCGCGAAGAGTTGCGCCAGAGGACTGTCGTTGCGACCATAAGCCCACGCCTGTATTTCTGCACGTAGGTCGATCCCTGTCGCTTCCTGCACTAAATTGGGGAATTCTTGTTCCCGCAGGCCTCTTGCTTCATCGGTATAAAAATCCCGACCAAAGCGCTCCCACATGAGTCGCATCACATCGTCCAGACTGCGTTGCTCCTGCGTCTTGTGGCGAATGGTTAGATCCAAGGCAAGTGCAACAAGAGAGCCCTTTGTGTAATAACTCACTAAAGCGTTCGGAGAATTCTCGTCCTGTTTGTAATAGCGCGTCCAGGCGTCGAAGGAGCTCTCTGCCACAGATTGTTTCGTGCGCCCCGGACTTGCCCAGACCGTTGCAATCTGTTTACCCAGTGTTTTTAGGTAAGTGGGTTGATCAATCAATCCGCTGCGCAACAGAAAGAGATCGTCGTAATAAGAAGTGAAGCCCTCAAAAATCCAAAGCAGTTCGGTGTAGTTTTCTTTCGTCAGGTTGTAGGGGGCGAATGCGGCCGGCTTGATGCGTTTGACATTCCAGGTGTGAAAGTATTCGTGACTGACGAGCCCTAAAAAGTTTTGGTAACCCTCGGATGTCTTTTCTTGTCCGATTGTCGGGAGGTCTTTGCGCGCAGCCATCAGAGCTGTCGATGCTCTGTGCTCGAGGCCGCCATAGCTATCGCCTGTGACCATCGTCAAAAAAACATACTTGGCTGCACCGTCTAAAAAGGGCGCGCGTGCTGTGGTGGGTTCAAAAAAACGTATTTGCTCTTCACAAATGCGTTTGATATCCCGTGTGATGCGTTGAAGATCCAGGCCTGGGAGGACGCCCGTAAATACCAGCTCATGTTGCGCACCGCATGCGCGGAAGCGGGCGACTTGCGGGCGACCCATTTCGATTGGGTGATCGATGAGCGCGTCGTAATCATTGACCGCGTAGACGGAAAAGCCTTTTGTGCTTGACGTGTTTTGCTCGCGTGCTCGCAGCGGCATGCTGGTGTGAACCGACCAACCTAAGCGTCCGGGTGGTGGCAACAGCCTCAATTCGCAAGGAGTGTTCTCATGCCCATGCGGTTTCAAAAATACGCTCGTGCCATTAAAGAAGCCATGGCTCTCGTCAAAATGTGCGCCACGTACAGACAAGTCCCATGCATAGATTTCTGCGGTGATGGTCAGTACCCCTTGGCAAGGCGCGACACGCCAAGTGTGATTGTCGACCTTTTTAATCTTCAGGCTTTGACGGCCGCAATGCGCCGTGATGACCTCTACTTGGCGGGCAAAGTCGCGAATTAAGTAGCTGCCAGGGATCCATGCCGGCATGGAAATGAGCTGGCCGGACGGGGTGGGCTTGGCGACTGTTAGGGTCGCGCGCACGCGATGTCCGGCCGGATCGAAGGGTTCTAGGCTGTAAAGTATCGGTTTGCGGTTCATATCGATATCTTATTTCACATTTCCACGGAGATCCCCATGAGCGAAATTTTTGTACTGAGCGAAACGCGAGGCCGAGTCGGCCTCTTGACGCTCAATCGTCCCAAGGCACTGAATGCCTTGAACGATCAGTTGATGGACCAGCTGGGCGCGGGATTGTTGGCCTTTGAGGCAAACGACGATATTGGCTGCATCGTGATTACCGGTAGCGAAAAAGCATTTGCGGCAGGCGCAGACATTGGTGCCA
>CAMBPA010000244.1 GCA_945869355.1 Bordetella parapertussis | reverse complement strand
CAATCGCTTCGTTGCCTAACACTAAGCGATTGTTGGCAAGTGAACCGATGTTGAGTGTGATTTGGCCATCGCGGATATGCGCCGGTGGCACCAAGGTATTGCCATCGACGCGCACCGCAATGTGTGGTGTGTAGCCATTGTCCGTACACCACTCGTGCAGGGCACGAATCATGTACGGTTTGGTCGAGGATTCAGCCATTAAGAGACCTGACGCCGTTGTGATTCAAGGAACTGCCCCGCAACTAGCGGCGCATCACCTTCTCGGAGGGTGTCAGTGCTTCGATGTAGGCTGGACGCGAGAAAATACGCTCACCGTACTTTTGGATTGGCGCGGCGGTTTTTGGCAGCTCAATACCGTAGTGGTCAAGGCGCCACAAGAGCGGTGCCATGGCGACATCGAGCATCGAGAATTCTTCACCAAGCATGTACTTGTTCTTAAGCAGCAGTGGTGCAAGTTGTGACAGGCGATCACGTACCGCGGCACGCGCTACATTCAGGCGCTTTTCGTCGCCGCGTAACGCACGGTCTTCGAGCGCTGCGACGTGAATGAAGAGCTCTTTTTCAAAGTTGTACAAGAACAGACGGGTGCGCGCACGCATCACCGGATCCGCAGGCATTAACTGGGGGTGCGGAAAGCGCTCATCGATATATTCGTTGATGATGTTCGATTCGTACAAAATCAAATCGCGCTCAACCAAGATGGGGACTTGGCCATACGGGTTCATGCCTGCAATGTCTTCAGGCTTGTTGTACAAGTCGATATCGCGGATTTCGAAATCCATCCCTTTTTCGAACAACACAAAGCGACAGCGATGTGAAAATGGGCAGGTGGTTCCGGAGTAGAGGACCATCATGATGGATTTCCGTCCTAAAAATGAATGCGGATAAAAGCGAAAGGCCAGCGTCTACGGCGAGCAGACGCCGGCCCGAAAAACAACTTACTTAACGTGCTTCCAGAACGATGCATTCAGGCGCCAAGCGATAACAAAGAACACGCCCAAGAAGAGTAAGACCCACACACCGATTTGTTTGCGTTTTTGTTGAATAGGTTCCGACATCCAAGTCATGAATGCCGTCAAGTCGGCGATGTCGCTGTCGTAGGCTGCTGTGCGTTGAGGTTCAAGCGCTTTGAACTTGTGGTCTACGCTTTCCTTGCCACGGTAGTTCGACAGAGGTTCGACATTTGATGTGACATAACCGGCCGCATCAAAGGTGGTGACAATACGTTCCCAGCCTGCAGGCTTGCCTGCCTGCGCGGGGAGCTGATGCACGGTCGTTGTTGTTAATTCGCGCGGTCCCTGACGATCCCACAACACATGAGGCATAGCTGAGTTTGGAAACGCAAGGTTATCCCAACCCGTCGCTTTGCTTGTATCTCTGTAGTAAGTCCGCAGGTAGGTATAAATGTAGTCCGAGCCCGATGGACCGGCATTGATGGATTTTGCTCTTGCCATGACAGACAGGTCAGGAGGCGTCGCACCGAACCACACTTTTCCATCTTTGGCTGACACAGACCCCATCATCAAATCGCCTACTTTCTCGCCAGTGAATAACAAGCTGTCGCGGATTTGCTGATCCGTCAGACCAATATCCTTGAGCGTGTTGTAGCGCACCGCAGAGGCGCTGTGGCAGTTCAAGCAGTAGTTCACAAACAGCTTGGCGCCGTTCTGTAGTGCAGCGAGATCGCTAATGCGGTTTGGGGCTTTGTCAAGGGGAAACTCGCCACCCGCAGCGAGCGCGCCAGAGCAGGTGATTACTAGGGCAAGAGCACAAAGCAGCTTCTTGATCATGGTCATTCCGTAATTAAAGTTAGGCTCAGTGGGCTTGGAACGTGACACGGTCAGGGACCGGCTTGAACGTACCCAGGCGACTCCAGACTGGCATCAGGAAGAAAAATGCCAGATAGATGAGCGTGCCAACTTGCGACATCAGGTTGAAAATGTCAGTCGGTGCTTGAGTGCCGAGGTAACCCAGCACGATGAAGTTTGCAAAGAAGATGCCGTAAAGCGTCTTGTGCCAACCAGGACGGTAGCGAATGGACTTAACCGGGCTGTAATCGAGCCAAGGCAGGAAGAACAGCAACACAACCGAGCCACCCATGGCGACCACACCCCAGAATTTCGCATCGATTACGCGCAGCAGTACGGCCACGGCGATCAGCGCGACTGGAGCGATCAGTTTCATGAGGCCCTTGACGCGCAAGAACACCATGATCGCAGCCAAACCAGCACTACCAGCCAAGACCCAAGTGAAGTCATCGGTCGTTGCGCGAAGCATCGAGTAGAACGGCGTGAAATACCAGACCGGTGCGATGTGCAATGGTGTGACCAGTGGATTGGCTGGGACGAAGTTGTTGTATTCAAGGAAATAACCACCCATCTCTGGCGCGAAGAAAATAATCGCCATAAAGATAATTAGGAAGCCGACAAACCCCATGATGTCGTGCACGGTGTAGTAAGGGTGGAAAGGAATCCCATCAAGCGGGCGACCGTATTTGTCTTTTTTGGCCTTGATGTCAACGCCATCTGGGTTGTTTGAACCGACTTCGTGCAAGGCGATGACGTGCGCGGCAACCAAGCCTAGCAAGACCAAAGGAATCGCGATGACATGGAAGGCAAAGAAGCGATTGAGTGTGGCGTCCGAGACAACGTAATCGCCGCGAATCCAGAGCGAGAGCTCAGGTCCAATGAAGGGAATGGCCGAGAACAGGTTCACGATCACCTGCGCACCCCAGAAGGACATCTGACCCCAAGGAAGGAGGTAGCCGAAGAAGGCTTCTGCCATCAAGCACAGGAAAATTCCCACACCAAAAATCCAGACGAGCTCGCGTGGCTTACGATAAGAGCCGTAAATCAGTGCTCGGGTCATGTGCAGATAGACCACGACAAAAAACATCGAAGCGCCGGTCGAGTGCATGTAACGGATAAACCAGCCGCCAGGCACTTCGCGCATGATGTATTCAACGGACTGAAACGCAAATTGCGCATCGGGTTTGTAGTGCATCACTAAAAATATGCCGGTCACGATTTGCAGGACCAGAACTAGCAGCGACAACGCACCAAAAAAATACCAAAAATTGAAGTTCTTTGGGGCATAGTATTCAGACAAATGCGCTTTGTATGTTGATGTCAACGGAAAGCGACGGTCTATCCAGCCTAACAGTCCGGTCGTTTCGACGGATTTTTCGCCAGCCATGCAACGGCTCCTTTTACTTTAATCAGTATCGCGTTATGCGGTATGGTTCAGGGGGCGGGTTAGGCCTTGTTGGTCTCGTCTACACCAATAATGATGCGGGTATCGCTCAGATATTGGTAGGGCGGCACTTCGAGATTGTCCGGCGCAGGCTTATTTTTGTAAGCGCGACCAGCCATGTCGAAGGTTGATCCGTGGCATGGGCACAAGAACCCGCCATCCCAGTTATTGGGCAGGCTAGGTTGTGGCCCTGTTACAAACTTTGGCGTAGGTGAGCAACCCAAGTGCGTGCAGATGCCAACGGCAACGAAGAGGTCTGGTTTACGTGAGCGCCATTCGTTTTTTGCATAAGCTGGTGTGAAACCTGGGCGCAGTGACTTTGGATCTGCGAGTTCACCGTCGTTTTTCTTAAGCGTA
>CAMBPA010000243.1 GCA_945869355.1 Bordetella parapertussis | reverse complement strand
TTTTGAAATACTCGTCCCAGACGCCTATTACGTCAGTAATCGCGAAGCCGATCGACGTGTGCGCCCTCTCTCAGTCAAAGCGGCAGTCTCGTGGCTTGGTTCAGCACTGAATATCGAGCCTAGCCAACTGCGCGCAGTGGTCGCTGGATGCGGCGAGCAGCGCATCGATGAATACCGCATTGGCTTCACACAAAAGAATCAGAATGAGGTGGTCTACGGCTGTCTTTGGCCCTTGTACGGCAAAGAAGAGGATCAGCCTCTGCTCGATAACGAACCGACACCGATTGATACGGTCGATGAGATCGCGGCCTTACTCAAAGAGTGCGGTGTCACAGACATTCGCCGGCTGCCTGGTACGCTACCGCCCGATTTTTGTGAAGACTGTGGCGCACCGCACTTCCCAAACCCTTCCGGTGAAATGGTCCACGCCGAGCTACCCGAAGACGCCGAAACGGCGCCTGCGCACTTTCACTAGCGATGCGCGCGGATATTTTTTGCCGCGTCGTCGATAACTACGGTGATATTGGCGTCACCTGGCGGCTGGCACGTCAGCTACAACGCGAGTGCGGCTGGTCCATTCGGCTTTGGGTCGATACACTCGAAAGCTTTAAAAAACTGAATGCTAACGTGGACCCCTCACGCAGCATACAAATGGTTGACGATATTGAGATCGTGCACTGGTCTAACCCCGTCATCGATCTCACACCACAACCAATAGTGATCGCCAGCTTTTCTTGTGCACTCCCTCCAAACTTTCAAGCGCGAATGCTGCCTGACAAGACGCTGTGGATCAATCTTGAATATCTGAGTGCAGAAGCGTGGGTAGAAGGTTGCCACGCGCTCCCCTCCCTGCGCTCAGACGGCTTACATGCAAATTTCTTTTTCCCTGGCTTCACCGCAAAAACGGGGGGCTTAATTAAAGAGTCCAGACTGCTAGCCGCACGAGATACTTGGCAAGCGGATCCTGACCGACAGGCTCACTGGATCAAGTCCCTCGGGGTGTCGCCTGAGGGCATGCACGCATGGCAATCAGGCCGGCTGATCTCAGTCTTCTGTTATTCGCAAGCGCCACTGCAGGCGTTCTTTAAGCAATTGACAGACAACAAGACCCCAACCCTAACGCTGATTCCACAAGGCGTCGCCAGCAGTATCCCCAGCGGCCAGCACGGCAATCTTCATGTGGCACGGATACCGTTCACGTCCCAGGCAGAATACGACAAAACGCTTTGGACGGCCGATCTCAACATCGTGCGCGGTGAAGACTCGTTTGTCAGAGGGTTATGGGCTGCCAAGCCGTGTATCTGGCATATTTATCCGCAAACCGAAGATACCCACTTGATCAAACTCGACGCCTGGCTTGCCCGCACGTCACTAGCGGACTCCGTCAAGTCCTGCATCCGAAACTGGAACAGTGAAGACACCACGAAAGCGGACCCATGCACATGGGGGACCTTATTGGAGCCAGCCTGCTTGAGCACTTGGGCGCGAGAAGCCAGACACATTGCGGCGGACCTCGCTCAAAACCCCGACTTAGCGCATTCGCTAGACCTCTTTTGTCGTACAAAACACGGGCGTTAACATAGAACTGCAGCAGTTCAGCCTCGAACAGGCTAAAATAGAGCGCTTTTTTACAAAACCGCTCCGGCAATTGAGTCCCGGAGACCCAAAGTTACCGGAGTTTTAAGTATGAAAACCGCACAAGAGCTGCGCGTAGGCAACGTCGTGATGGTTGGCAAAGATGCCGTCGTCGTGCAGCGCGCCGAATACAGCAAATCGGGCCGCAACGCCTCGGTCGTTAAACTCAAATTTAAAAATCTGCTGACTGGTTCTGGCAGCGAAACCGTTTCCAAAGCCGACGAAAAGTACGATGTCGTTGTGCTTGATCGCAAAGAGTGCACCTACTCTTACTTTGCAGATCCCATGTATGTATTTATGGACGCCGACTTTAATCAGTACGAGATCGAGTCAGACAGTATGGGCGACACCCTGAACTACCTCGAAGAAGGCATGCCTGTTGAGGCGGTATTCTATGACGGCCGCGCGATTTCTGTTGAGTTACCGACGATGGTTGTTCGTGAAATCATCTACACCGAGCCAGCCGTTCGCGGTGACACCTCAGGCAAGGTGATGAAACCCGCCAGGATCAATACAGGCCATGAGCTGCCAGTACCACTCTTTTGCGCCATCGGCGACAAAATTGAAATCGATACACGCACCGGCGAATATCGCAGTCGTGTGATGTAAAAATCAATCAGTGATCGATTAAAGATAGCTCCTTCGGGAGCTATTTTTTTGTCTTGTGAGGCTAGAACAAGTTTGCAAGCTTTACGATCGTACCAAGGACTGTGATCAAGCTCGTAAACTGCATGCCAATTACCCAGACGAATTTACGATCGACGTCAGCACGAAAATCTTGCTGTGTGCGATTAACCTCAGAGAACCTGCGATCCATATTGGATCGCAGATAAGTAATCGAACGATCGAGACGATCGATTGATTTGGTGTGCTGCTGAACAAATACTTCGAGCACAGTGATACGTTTTTCCATGCGCAAATTTCAGTTAAATGCAATGATGAAAACAAGCGCAAAAACATGACAAATACAGGTCTGACTACAAGAATTTTGTAACTAGTTGTATCGAGTCTTTTGCTCTAAATCAGTCAACCACGAGATAGCATAAATTCTTTCCGTACCGCACATTTCCAGTGAGGGCTGCAATCCACCACAAAAATGTGGGCGTTCGGGCTGACCGAACAACGCACAGCGAAAGTCGGCCAAGAGTTGCACGCAAGGAACGCCTGCTGGCTTACCATTAGGCATGCCTGGAATGGGGCTCGTAATGGAGGGCGCCACACAACAAGCGCCGCAGTCAGGACGGCAGTTCACTGCAGTCGATCGGTATCCAGAAACTCAGGGAGGGCCACGATGGCAATCCCCTCTTCTGCCAAAGCCTCGCGCTCTTGCGGCGTGGCCGTGCCACGAATGGCGCGCTCATCAGACTCACCGTCATGGATACGACGCGCTTCATCCGCAAAACGATCGCCAACGTTTTCAGTCTTCCTGACAAACTCACGCATCTGCTGCATCAAGGCCGCCTGGAGCTGTAAAAGTTGAGTCGACTCGTTCGAAACCGCGACAGATTGAGTCGGTACAGTCGTCGCGGGAGCTTGCGCCTCAGATGCTGGAGGCACGTCGGAAAAATGTCCAACATTGAGTCGCGGCGCGGACAGACGCTTGGTGATGGTCGTGTCGTGGCACATCGGACAGCTGACTAAGCCTCGCGCCTGTTGCGCATCATAATCGTCGTGCGAGCCGAACCAACCCTCAAAAAGATGGCTGTTCGCACACTGCAGATCGAAAACTTTGAGTCCCATACCCTTAATCTTGAGGCAAAACCGCACATTACAAGGCCTTGAGTATACCGGAGCGCCTCAGCGCAGCTGCGCTAAGCCAGTACATCCAAACGGGGAACGGCCGCCAGAAGCTCACGGGTCACCTGGTGGGACGGCGCCTGGAGCACTTGTTGCGCGTCGCCTAGCTCGACGAGGTTGCCCGCATCCATGACGGCAACACGGTCTGCAAGATACTCAACCACACCAAAATTATGG
>CAMBPA010000242.1 GCA_945869355.1 Bordetella parapertussis | reverse complement strand
GCGAGAGCAACTGATTGGCATTTTTAGCGAACCAAAGATTCGTGCGCGAAAATAATGTGCGTAAAAAGTAATCCAAGATGATGGTCAGGCGAATGCTGATCGTGAATTGGTTGAATTTTTTTTCGCGTAGGTAGGGATGTTTAAAAAGCGTATTTGCTTCTTTGATTTTAAACAGCAGTAAATACGCACCCGAGATCACAAAGACAAAACTACAGGTGATAACGAGGCTAAAGCTAAAAGTGAGTGCAACAGCAAGGTGTTCGGACATGATGTGTGTGTAAGCGGTGAAAGCAAACGCCGCACAAAAGCATGGGGCGGCGTTGTCGAATGAAGAATAGTGTAGTGCAGATTAACCAGGTACGCGGACCCAGCCTTCCATCAGCACGCGCGCGCTGCGACTCATGATCGCCTTGGTGACTTTCCACTCGCCATCGACCATCGTAGCTTCTGCCCCGACACGTAAAGCGCCAGAAGGATGACCGAAGCGCACGGCATCGCGTTTGCCGCCACCCGCCGCCAAGTTAACCGTTGTGCCTGGAATGGCTGCCGCCGCACTAATCGATACGGCGACCGTCCCCATCATGGCGTGGTGCAGCTTGCCCATCGAGAGCGCGCGCACCAGCACGTTGACATCACTTGCCGCGACGGCCTTGCCGCTAGAAGAGATGTAGTCGGCAGGTTTGGCAACAAAGGCGACTTTGGGTGTGTGCTGACGCTTGGCTGCTTCGTCTAGATGTTTGATCAAACCCATACGCAACGAACCGTAGGCGCGAATTTTTTCAAACATGGCGAGCTTTTCAGGGTCGCCATTGATGTCTTCTTGCAACTCTGTACCCGTGCAGCCCACTGCCGCAGCATCGACAAAAATGGTGGGGATGCCAGCGTTGATCATTGTGGCCTTGAGGGTCCCGATGCCAGGCACTTCAAGATCGTCGATCAAATTACCGGTTGGGAACATTGAGCCGCCTGCGCCTTCTTCTTCGGCGGCTGGATCCATGAACTCGAGCTGCACTTCAGCAGCGGGGAAGGTCACCCCGTCGAGCTCGAAGTCACCGGTTTCTTGCACGGCGCCGTTCGTCATGGGGACATGGGCGATGATGGTCTTACCGATGTTCGCTTGCCAGACGCGCACGGTGACGATCCCATTTTTTGGGATGCGGCTTGCGTCGATCAAACCGTTGCTAATGGCGAAAGGCCCCACCGCAGAGGAAAGGTTTCCGCAGTTTCCGCTCCAGTCAATGAAGGGTTTGTCGATCGATACCTGACCAAACAAGTAGTCGATGTCGTGATCAGGACGCGTGCTTGTTGAAAGAATGACTGTCTTACTAGTACTGGAAGTCGCCGCACCCATGCCGTCTGTTTGCTTGCCATAGGGATCGGGACTGCCGATCACCCGCATCAAAAATGCGTCGCGCGCGGCGCCCGGAACTTGCGCGTCTTTGGGCAAATCTTGTAGACGAAAAAAAACACCTTTGCTGGTACCGCCGCGCATGTAGGTTGCGGGAACTTTAATTTGTGGTGTGTGCGCCATGGCATAAGATCCTAAAATATATTTTTATACGGTCCGATAGGCGGTTGTGTTAAGTCGCGACGGTCGACTCAAGAAAATCCTGTGCAAAGCGCTGCAATACACCGCCCGCTTCGTAAATCGAGACTTCCTCTGCTGTGTCGAGACGACAGGTGACGGGAACTTCCACTCGTTCACCGTTCTTGCGTGTAATCCCAAGCGTAAGCGTTGCGCGCGGTACACGTTGACCGAGGACGTCATAAACTTCTGTGCCATCCAGGCCGAGTGTGTTGCGATCGACACCTGGTTTGAATTCAAGCGGCAAGACGCCCATACCGACGAGGTTCGTGCGATGGATACGCTCAAAGCCCTCAGCCACAATCGCTTCGACGCCTGCTAGACGAACGCCTTTGGCGGCCCAGTCACGAGAGGAGCCTTGGCCGTAGTCGGCGCCTGCCACGATAATGAGCGGCTGTTTACGTTCCATGTAGGTCTCGATCGCTTCCCACATACGCGTGACCTTACCCTCGGGTTCGAGCCGAGCGAGTGAGCCTTGCTTGACCTTGCCGTTTTCCAAGGCCATTTCATTGATGAGCTTTGGGTTGGCAAAGGTTGCGCGTTGGGCAGTGAGGTGATCGCCGCGGTGTGTCGCATACGAGTTGAAGTCTTCTTCGGGTAGACCCATCTTATGTAGGTATTCGCCGGCGGCGCTGTCCATCATGATGGCGTTCGAAGGTGATAGGTGATCCGTGGTGATGTTGTCACCCAGCAAGGCCAAGAGGCGCATGCCCTTGAGTGCCCGTTCACCGGCAAGTGCACCTTCCCAGTAGGGAGGGCGACGAATGTAGGTGCTCTGTGGTCGCCAATCGTACAGCGGGCTCAACTTCTCTGCGCTGTCAACGCTCACAGCGAACATCGGCTCGTACACTTTCCGAAACTGCGCGGGCTTGACGCTTGATACGACGATCGCGTCGATCTCTTCATCTGTTGGCCAGATGTCTTTGAGCCTCACAGGCTTGCCTTGTTGGTCTGTCCCCAGAATGTCTTTTTCAATATCGAAGCGGATCGTGCCTGCGATCGCGTATGCAACGACAAGCGGGGGAGATGCAAGAAATGCTTGCTTGGCGTAGGGGTGAATGCGACCGTCAAAGTTACGGTTGCCAGATAACACCGCTGTGGCGTAGAGGTCGCGATCAATTATTTCTTGTTGAATCACCGGATCGAGGGCGCCGCTCATGCCGTTGCACGTGGTGCAGGCGAAGCCGACGATGCCAAAGCCGAGTTTCTCGAGGTCTGAAAGTAGCTTTGCATCTTGCAAATAGAGTTCAACCGTTTTAGATCCCGGTGCCAACGAACTCTTGACCCATGGCTTGCGCGTCAGTCCGCGCGCATTCGCATTGCGTGCGAGTAGACCAGCGGCGATCACGTTGCGTGGGTTGCTTGTGTTGGTGCAACTGGTAATGGCCGCAATGATGACTGCGCCGTCTGGCATCAAGCCAGGCTCGTTCTCGACCTTGCCAGAGATGCCTAGGGCTTTGAGTTCGGTTGTTGGCACACGTCGGTGTGGGTTGGAGGGGCCAGCGATATTGCGCACCACGGTTGAGAGGTCAAAATGTAGGGTGCGTTCATACTCGGCACTCTTGAGGCTGTCGGCCCAGAGGCCGGCTTGCTTAGCGTAGGTTTCCACTAATTTGACCTGCGCTTCCTCGCGTCCGGTCAAGGTAAGGTAGTCAATCGTTTGTTGATCGATATAGAACATGGCGGCAGTCGCGCCATACTCTGGCGTCATGTTTGAAATCGTTGCGCGATCGCCAAGTGTCAGGTGTGAAGCACCTTCGCCGAAAAATTCGAGGTAAGACGAAACAACTTTCTGGTTACGCAAAAATTCTGTCAATGCCAAGACGAGGTCTGTTGCTGTGATGCCAGGCTGCAGTTTGCCGGTAAGCTCTACCCCAATGATGTCGGGCAGGCGCATCCAAGAGGCGCGGCCTAACATGACACTTTCTGCTTCAAGGCCACCGACACCGATTGCGATGACGCCCAAGGCGTCCACGTGTGGTGTGTGACTGTCCGTGCCGACCAATGTATCTGGGAAAGCGACGCCATCTTGTGCGTGC